>JANLRX010000255.1:0-15599 GCA_031362025.1 Chloroflexota bacterium | reverse complement strand
ATTCTCGAATCGGCCCGAACGATATATCAGGCCGCATGACGGCAGAGCGTGATGACGACGCCCTTCTGGACATGCTAATCGCTGCGGGTGGAGCGGTCCGCCTGACCAGAGACGTTACGCAGGCTGAATTCTCGAAGGATGAAGCACTTCAGCTTGCTGTCATCCACTACATTCAGATCATTGGTGAGGCTGCGCGCAAAGTGTCTCGAGAGCGCCGCGCCACCGTCTCGGAAATCCCCTGGGGCCAAGTGATCGGGATGCGCCATCGCGTCGTCCACGACTACTTCGACGTGAGACTGCCCATTGTTTGGGACGTCGTAAAGAACCACCTTCCACCACTAATCGCAACGCTTGAAATCATCGTCCCCCCCGAGGAGAACTAACATGCCAACGAAGACGGACCGCATCCAGGACGAAGGCCTCCGCCACTCCATGGAGGAGGCCAAAGCCGCCCTCAAGACCGGCGACTACAAGCGCGTCGTCGACCTTTCCGCCAACGCCTACGCCGAACTCCTCCGCCGCAAGCCCGAGATGACCCAGGGCGTCGAGCAGATCCGCAACGTCATGTTCTTCCCCCGGCTCGGCGCGCACCTCCAGCTCAACAGCGCCAGCCAGCCCGAAGTGATCTACGACCGCGAGAAGTTCATCTTCTCGGAGGCCGTCACGTATTACGAGTTCACCGTCGACAGCCTGGTCAAGAACGGGGCGTAGGTCCGCCCCCGGAGAACGCTACTTCTCCAGCAGCAGCATCCTCCGCGCCGCTAGCCGACGACGATTTCGCTGATCTGCAGCGTCGGCGTCGCGTCCGTGTAGTTCGGCACGTCGCCCATGATCGCCGGCGCGTGCGGCGCGAACGCCTGGATGAACTCCGGGATGCTGTTGAAGTACAGGTGCCCGACGCCAATGAACGGCGCAGGCGAACCCGGCACCGCACCCGCGAGACCCTTGTCGATTTCGTATCGGATGAGCGCTGAGCCCACCTTCTCGGCGATCATCGGCATGTGGCTGTTCTGGTAGTAGTCGGCGTCGAACCTGGCGCCCTGCGGGTACAAAATCGAAACTCGGATCATGGGGCTCCTCCTTGTGTTATTTCGCTAACTTTTCAACGTAGCGCCGGAACTCGGCGTTCGCTTTTCCTTTGACAACATTACCGTGCCCGAAGCACGCCGTCTCGAACTCCAGCGCCGCGAGTTTCCGCATGCTCTCCTTCACCTGCCCCATGTCCTCCGTGAACAGCAGCATCGGCTTCCCCAGCCGTCCGAACATGTGCGCTGCCGCGTCTCCGGCAAACAGCACGCCTCCGTGCCCTTCGATGAAGAACGAGACGCTGCCAATCGTGTGGCCGGGCGTGTGCAGCACCACAATCCCGCCGGCTATCGGCAGGACGTCGCCGTCGTTCACGTGCTGATCCGGCGTGACCGCAGGCGGATGGTTCGCGGGTATCCGCGTAATCAGCGGCCCGAACAATCGCCCCGTCACGCTACTCGGGTTTGGTCCCGGCCGCGGCTTCTCTCCCGCGATGACCGGCGCGTCCAGCGGGTGCGCGTAGACCGTCGCGTCGCTGCTTTTCCGCTTCAGCGCCGCGAGGCTCCCGCAGTGGTCAGCGTGGTGGTGCGTGACGAGGATGTGCCGCAGCTCCGACGGCTCGCGCCCCAACTCCCCGATCGCCTTGTTGATACGCCTGTCGTGGCCCTTCAGGCCGGCGTCGATCAGCGTTAGGCCGTCTTCCTCCGCCATGAGGAACGCATTCACGTACCCCAGGGGCAACGCATAGATAAAAGGGAATATCTCCTCGTAGGCGGGCATGGCGTGGGGTGCACGCTACTGAACGTGCGGCCCGAGTGTCAACCGGAGCGCTAGGAGTAGTCTTCGGGGCGCGCGAGTTCGGACTCAATGCCCCGGTCCCGGGAGCGCTGCAGTGCGCGGTCCGCCGCAAGCATCGCCGGCCGCCAGCCGAACTCGTCCACCGACGCGATCCCGGCCGAGAACGCCATCTCGATGCGCGGGCCGTCAGCCCATCGTGTCCGCAATCGCGTCAGGAAGATCTCGCCGCAGTCCTCGTCCGCCTGGTACAGCACCACGAGGAACTGGTCGCCGCCGATACGGGCGCAGCTTTCGTTCGCTCGCGTCGCCTGGCGAAGAGCCCGGGCAAACGCTCGCAACAGGTTCTCCGTCGCCGGTCGGTCGCTCACCGCGCTCATCCGGTCCAGCCCGTTAAGTGATATCGCGATCAGCAGGTCGCCCGGCTCCAGGCGCGTCACCAGTCGCCCGACCGCGCTCCGGTCTGCCAGACCCGTAACCGAGTCCACACCGGCGTCGCGCGCCAGTCGTTCGGCCGTCCGCTGCGAGTCGATCACGGACCGGGCGTCGGCGAGGAACGGCGGCAGGTATTCGCTCAGCCACTCGCGGGCCTGGGTCCCCTGCGCCGCCCCGGCGAAGAACCCCTCACCGCCAAGCGAGATGTCGATCGGCAGCACCTCTCCCGTCGCGCTGAACGAGGAGTAGATGCCGCCCCCGAGCGCGAGGACGAGGTCGCGTGCGATCTCCGTAACTTCCCCTGTCGAGGTGGCGATCAGCAGTTTGCGGGTGGCTTCGTGGACGGCGCTTGGTACCTGTTGGCTGCGAGTTGCTGGTGTGGTTGCGAAGGTGTCATCAATCATTGCAATAGTCCAGACGGCAACCCGCGGCGAAGGTTACCCGGACTCGGTGAACCTAGGGTGACGGAGTGGTTAAGCCGAAACCCTAGCCGCCGGCGGGAAGCTCGCGCCCTCCGCCCGGAGCAGGTGCTCCTTCATCGGCAGCCCGCCGCCGTAGCCATGCAGATGACCGGTGCTTCCGACCACGCGATGGCACGGCACGAGCAGCGGCCACGGGTTCGTCGCCATCACCCGCCCAACAGCCCGCGCCGATCGCGGATGCCCGACGCGCGCACCCAGCTCGCCGTAGCTCAGCGTCTGCCCCGCCGGGATGCGCATGCACTCCTCCAGCACCGCCCGCCGGAACGACGTGATCCCCGACCAGTCGATCAACAGCCCATCGCCCGCCGGCTGACCCGCAATCATACGCTCGACCGCCACTTCCACGGACCGCGCTTCCTTCTCCGAAGCCGGCTCGCTCCCGCCTTCCATCATCACCTCGCGCATCGCCTCATCCTCGCAGGCCCGTGGCAGGGCGATGGAGTGCAGCCCGGCGTCGGTGAAGGTGACGCCCACCCAGCCGAGGTTGGTCTCGAAGACGTGAAATCGAAGCTTTGATGACATAGCTGCCTCCCTGAATTGACGCCGATTCTAGCACCTTTTCGTTAAGCCGGTACGTGCCCGCTGTCACAGACCCGAATCGCTAATCGGCTGCTCGCTCGTTACCATTGGTAGAGATGCGCATCCTGACCCCGATTCTCGCCTTCCTGCTGCTGCTCGCCGCCTGCGGTGGTGGCGACGCTTCCGAAGAAACACCCTCCCCCACCCCGACCGCCACCCGCACCATCCGCCCGACCGCTTCCCGCACACCAACCCCCTCACCCTCCCCCGAGCCAACCCCCGTAGTCACGCCGGACCCGACAGCCGCTCCAACACCCGCTCCCCCAACGTCCGGCCTCGACCTCAGCGGGAGCGCGGCGCGTCAGGGTGGGTTCGTCCTCGGTCGGCTCTACGGCGAGGGCGACGAGAACGCCGTCTGGCTCTACATGCTCGGCACGGGTTACTCGATGTCATACGAAACCGACCACTGGTTCGCCTACGTGGGCCTCCCCACGTACTTCACCCTGGGTGACTACCGGATCGAGGCCTGGTCCGCCGATTCACTCCTCGCAGCGGGTACGCTGACCGTGTACGAGGGTGGGTTCGACTTCATTGACCTCCAGGTCGAGCCCAGCGACTCCGACCTCCTCCTCGACCAGGCGCGCATCGACGCAGAGCGAGACCGCGTGGAAGGCGCCGTCGCCGTATACACCCCGGAACGCTACTGGTCCGGCCCCTGGACCGAGCCGACCACCGGCATCACCACCAGCAACTTCGGCGAGATGCGCTCCGTCAACGGCGGCGCCTACTTCCCGCACACCGGCACCGACATCGCGAACGAAGAAGGCACGCCCGTCTACGCACCCGCTGCCGGGGTCGTCGTGCTGGCGGAACTCCAGTACCTCTACGGCAACGTAATCTACATCGACCACGGCATCGGGCTGTACAGCGGCTACGGGCACCTCTCCCAGATCCTCGTCACCCCCGGCCAGTACGTGAACCAGGGCGACCTCATCGCCTTCATGGGCACCACCGGCTTCTCCACCGGCCCCCACGTCCACTGGGAAGCCCGCCTCCACGGAGTATTGATCAACGCGCGGCTGTTTGAGGACGCCGCGGTTCAACCGTAGCGCTAGTCGTCGAGTTCGTGGAGCACGAGCGCACTCGCCACCATCGCCGCCGTCTCGGCTCGCATCACCCGTCGGCCCAGCGTCACCAGCACGGCGTCATACGCGTTGACCAGCGCCACCTCTTCAGACGTGTACCCGCCCTCGGGCCCGATGAAGATGCTGACCTCACCCGGGCGTTCCTTTAACTTGCGAATGTACGTGCCGAGGCGTTGGTCGCGCTCCTCTTCCCACGGCACGATCTTCAGGCCGGGCGCGGAGGAGATCGCCTTGTTGAACGGCATCGGAGCATCCACCGTCGGCAGGTGCCCCCGCCCGCACTGCTCGGCAGCTTCGACGACAACGCGGCGCCAGCGGTCTGCCCGCGCCGCCTTCGCTTCGTCGTGGAGCTGTGACCGGGCGTTGATGACCGGCACGAACCGCGTCACACCGATCTCCGTGCACTTCTCCAGCGCAAAGTCGAAGCGGTTCGGCCGCAGCAGAGAGAGGTACACGTTGACGCTGACAGTCGCTTCCTTCGGCGTCGGGTGCTCGCCGACGACGATGCCAGTAATCCCGCTCGGCGAGACCGTCTGCAGCCGCACGCGATACTCCATCGCTCCGCCGGCCGTCAGCAGCACCTCGTCGTCGCGGTGAAGCCGGAGCACTCGCGCCAGCCGGTGAGCCAGATCGCCCGTCAGCTTGACCGTGGACTCGCCCAGGATCTTGGAGTCAACAAAGAAACGCCTGCGTTCGTCCGACATTAGCCGCGCCTTCCGATAAGTGTCCGCCACTGGCCGTCCTGCAACTCGTCCTCGATACCAAAGCCCGCCGTCTCGAAGGCGCTCCGCAGATCAGCGACCGCCTCCTCGAGGAACCCGCTCGTAATCAACAACCCACCAGGCTTGACCGCCGCAGCCAGCGCTGGCGCCAATCGTTCAAGGGTAATCGCGCTGATGTTGGCGACCAGCAAGTCCACCGCATCCACCGCGTCGCTGGACAGCGTGCCCTCGCGCACTTCCACCGTTGCCCCATTGATCGCTGCGTTCTCGCGTGCCGCCTTCACGGCCTGTTCGTCGTTGTCGATCGCGATGACGCGCCCTGCCCCCAGCCGCCCCACCGCCAGCGCAAGGATCCCGGAACCACAACCAAGGTCGAGGACAATCTCCCCGCCGCGCACGTGCTGTTCGAGTGCCCGCAAGCACATCGCTGTCGTCTGGTGCTGCCCCGTCCCGAACGCCATCCCAGGGTCGATCCGCAGCACGATCTCGCCGTCCCGTGCCGCGTACTCGATCCAGCTCGGCGCAATGATCAGCCGTTCCCCGATGCGCTGAATCCCGAAGTACTTCTTCCAGGAGTCGCGCCAGTCCTCATCCAGCAGCTCGCGGGCGTCGCGCCACGTCGGCGGCCGCTGTAGCGGTGCGGTCTGGAGGGCAAGGCGCAGCGATTGCTGGACGCGTTCATTATCGCCGTTCGAGGGCAGGTATCCCTTCACCAGCGCCGGCGCATCCCCGTCCAGCACATACGCGTCGATCTCGCGGTCAAGCCGGGAGGCGGCCTCGATCGCAACGCCGCCGGGGCAAGCCTGCCGCAGTAGGTCCGCGGCCAGCTCAGCGTCCAGCCCCGCCACTTCGACGGCGAGTTCGAGCCATGGTCCAGTCGTGGTGTTTGTCATATCAGTGCTGGTCTGATTCGGGCCGTGGCGGGGGGTCGCCGTGGACGGCCTCCGGAGCGATTGCTATGCTCCAACCACTTCCACCATACACTGCCACACGAAGGAGCCTCGCATGCGAGCACACTTCAGCCTCGGTTTAGTTGCCCTTTTCGGGATTATCGCGGTGGCGGCAGCCCTTGCACTCTCCGGCTCCCCGGACGTGCGCGCAGCCGTGACCATCACCGTCAACTCCACGAACGATGACGAGGTGGTGAACGGCAACTGCACCTTGCGCGAGGCGATCCTCGCCGCCAACACAAACACCGACATCGACCAATGTCTCGGCCTCGGCGGCTCCGTCAACGACCTCATCCAGTTCAGCCTCGGCGCAGGCACCCCGAAGATCGAGATCGCCGCGAACCCGCTACCCCCGATCACGCAATGGGTGGTGATCAACGGCAGGACCGGCGGCGCCGACCGCGTCGAGATCAACGGGCCCGGCGCGCCCTTCGTCGGCGGAGCGGATGGATTGCAGATAGATGTAACCGGCGCCGGCACCGAGATCCGCAGCATGGTCGTCAACAACTCGGCCGACGACGGCATCCTCATCCTCGCCGACGAAGTGCTCGTGGTGGACAGCATCATCGGTCTCGACGCCACCGGCACAATCCCCATGCCCAACAACGGGTTCGGGATCCAGGTGCACAGCAACGGCAATCGCATCGGCCAGTCGATCGACACTGCGAACTGCATCAGCAACTCCTGCGACCGCAACGTCATCGCGGCGTCGGCCGCCTTCAAGAGCAACATCTTGCTCGACTTCGACGCTACCGGTGCGTTCGTGCGCGGTAACTTCATCGGGACCGACATCACCGGCACGGTCCCGATCCTCCCCAATCAGAACACCGGGATCATCGACAAAGGCATCGGCTCCACGATCGGCGGCATAACCGGGACGACGCCGGGCGGGAGCTGCACCGGAGAGTGCAACCTGATCTCAGGCAACAGCGAGGGCGGCGTACTCATCACCGCGCCCGGGGGTCAGTCACGACTCCTGGGGAACTTCGTCGGTACCGACGTCACTGGAACGCAGGGCATCCGCAACGGCGGTAACGCGGGCTCGACCGGCGTGTCCAGCAACGTGCCGAACGCACAGATTGGCAACGGCACACCTGCAGGGAGAAACGTGATCTCGGGCAACGTCCGGCAGCTCGCCGTGTCCAGCCTCACGGCGATCGTCGAAGGCAACTTCATCGGCACCAACTCGTCCGGCACCGCGGGAATCACCGGCAACGGCTCCGGCATCCTCGTCCTCGGCGGGGACGGCGCTACGATCGGCGGGACCAACGTCGGGGCCGGCAACCTGATCTCCGGCGGCACAGACGCCGGCGCATTCGGCATCACCATCTCGCAGTCGACCAACATCCGCGTGCTCGGCAACCTGATCGGCACCGCCGTCGACGGCGTAACCCCGCTGCCCAACTTGGGCCCGGGGGTGTTAATCCACAACTCGGCCTCGAACAACATCGTCGGCGGCGTCGCGGCGGGCTCCGGCAACACGATCGCCAAAAACTTCTACGGAGTGCTGGTCGACGCCGGGGTGCCCTTGGTCAGGAGCAACACCATCCGCGGAAACTCGATCTACGCCAACCTCGACCAGGGAATCCGCCTCGCCGCGAACGCCAACGACGACCTCGCCTCCCCCATCATCACCGGCGTGAACCCGGTCACCGGCACGGCCTGTCCGGGCTGCATCATCGAAGTCTTTTCGGACTCCGAATTCCAGGGCGAAATCTTCGAGGGCACCACCCTGGCGGACGGCACGGGCGCGTGGACATTCGCCACACCCGTCAGCGGCCCCAACATCACGGCCACGGCGACAGACGCCAGCAACAACACCTCGCAGTTCTCCCTTGCCGTGCCGGATGGGACCGCCACGCCGACGCCCACGCCGGAACCGACGCCGAGCGCGACCCCAACACCTACGGCCACGGCCACGCTGCCGCCCACCGCAACGCCCACCGCCACGGCCCAATCGACGGACCGCATCTGGGGCGACTGGGACTGCGACGCCGAAGTGTCCAGCCGCGACAACCAGGCCCTGCTGCGCTTCGTGCTGGACCAGCCGGCGCTATCGCAAACCGAACCGTGTCCGGACATCGGCGATGTGGTGACGGCGGACGGCGATGATCACCCATGGGGCGACAGCGACTGCGACGGCGAAGTCTCCAGCCGCGACAACCAGGCGCTCCTGCGCTTCGTCCTCGACCAGGCGCCGCTCTCCCAGACGGACCCGTGCCCCGACATCGGCGAGGAGAACATAGAAGTTCTGGACTGAAAGTCGTCTGCTGATAGCTGATAGCTGAAGGCTGACAGCTGACAGCTAAGAGAGCACGTCTTTAATTTTCCCCAGCAGCCCCTTATCCGATACCGGCGTCCCGAACGAGTCCGCGAGCTTCTTCATCAGCTCGCGCTGTTCGTCCGTCAGCTCCGTCGGCACGACGACGTTGGCCCGCACAAGCAGATCGCCGCGGCCACTGGAGTGGAGCCGCGTCACGCCCTTGCCCTTGAGCATAAAGATGCGGCCCGTCTGAGTGCCGGCGGGGATCTTCAGCGACGAGTCGTCGCCGTCCAGCGTCGGGATGTCCGTCTCGCACCCGAGCGCCGCTTGCGCCGGGTTCAGCTTCAGCTCGTAGACCAGGTTCTCCTCGTCGCGCTCAAACAGCGGGTGCGCTTCAACCGTGATGTAAGCGTACAGGTGACCAGGCGGCCCGCCGTGCAGGCCCGTATCCCCCTCGCCATTCAACCGCATCCGCGACCCGTCGCTGATCCCGCCGGGAATCGACACGACCAGGTTGCGCGTCTTCCGCTCGCGGCCCGACCCCTTGCAGTCGTTGCACGGGTTCGTCACGATCCGCCCTTCGCCGCGACACTGCGCACACGTCCCAATGTTCACAAACTGGCCGAAGAAGCTCTTGCTGACGCGACGCACCTGGCCGCTCCCTTCACACTGGGGACAACGCGCGGGCGTGGACCCAGGCTCGCTCCCCGAACCAGCGCAACGTACGCAGCGCTCGATGCGGTCGAGTTCGATCTCCCGCTCAGTCCCAAACGCCGCCTCGACAAACGTGATGTCCATATCCACGCGACGGTCCGCCCCCCGCTGCGCCTCGCGGGTGCGTCGCTGCGTCGTCCCACCAAAGAACGCGTCGAAGATGTCCCCAAACCCACCGTAGTCCGCCCCCTCGAAGCCACGCCCAGCGTCTCCATTGACCCCCGCGTGCCCGAAACGGTCGTACCTGGCGCGCCGCTCCGGGTCCGACAGCACCTCGTACGCCTCGCTCGCCTCCTTGAACCGCGCTTCCGCCCCGTCCGCCTTGTTGCGGTCCGGGTGGTATTCCATCGCCAACTTCCGGAACGCGCGCTTAATCTGGTCCGCATTGGCGTCGCGAGACACGCCCAGCGTTTCGTAAAAGTCAGCTTTAGCCGTGGCCATTTGGACTATTGTACCCAGACCGCGCCCTGGAGCGAGCGGCTCAGCCTGCCAATGATCGCCCGCGTTTGGCCGGCGAAGGCCTGGAGTGCTGGGCCACACCAACCGTCTGCGAGAGCGACTCGCGGATCGCCCGGCGCGCGGCAAGATAACGACAACCAGGGGGAGATCGCCTGTCTCCCACGAGAGCGGAACGGAAACGCCCCGGCGAAAACCGGGGCGTTTCTGCGTCCGGCTAGTACGGCGGCGTGAGGAAGCGCCAGATCGCCTCGATCGCTTCGACGACCGTGAACCCGTCGAACCACTTCCCAACGTGCAGCATATACTCGTGCGCGAGCTTGCCCGCGAGAAGCACCGGCAACACGGCGGCGAGTTGCCCGGTCGAGTAGCGAAAAGGAACGAATCCACCGAAGCGTCGAGCCTCGGGCCCGAAGTCGTATTCTGATTCGGGTGTCGCCTCGAGGTGAAAGTGCTTGATCCCCGCCACGAAGATGAACCAGTACTCGAACACGTTCGGGAAGAAGATCAGCAGGTCGCGTTCCTGCGTCGCCTCGAACGCGACGAACCCGGCCATCCGGTACGCGTACAGACCGATCGCCACATTGCGCGCGGCGCCTCGCCAGCGCAGAGCGACGATCAGGAACGTCAGCATGTAGACCTGGTCGCACCACTTGTCGAACTCCTGGTAGTCGCGGACGCCACCCTCGTGCAGAAGGTTCATCAGGAAAAGGTCGCTCAGGTCCGTCAAAACCGCCAGGATCGCCCCGTAGAACGGGAAGAACAGCACCGGCAGCGAGCCTAGCACCCGCACGATCGCGATGATCACCTCTTCGGTCGTCACGCTAAATAGAACGCGTCCGAAGCCAGTTCAGAACCAAGGTAGTCATTCCGGCACGCACCATCACCAACCAGGTTCTTGGTTCTAGGTTCTGGGTTCTCCCCCGCGCACCTTGACGTGCACGTGAAGTTGCTATAGCGTGCGACCCGACATTCCCCCGAAGGAGAACGCTATGCCAATCGCGCGCGCCGGAGACATCGACCTCGAGTACTACGTCGAAGGGAGCGGGCCGCCCCTTCTGATGCTGATGGGGTTCGCCGGAAGCGCCCACACCTGGGGTCAGCCCTTCGTCGACGAACTCAACAAGTCCTTCACGACGATTCGCGTCTCCAATCGCGGCACCGGCGATAGCTTCAAGCCGGCCGAACAGTTCACCGTCCGCGATATGGCGGACGACGCGAAGCACCTGCTCGACGTTCTCGGAATCGATCAGGCGCACGTCCTCGGCATCTCGATGGGCGGGATGATTGCCCAGGAGTTCGCCCTCGCCTACCCAGCTCGCATCCACGGCCTCGTCATCGGATGCACCACCCTCGGAGCGCCAAACGCAATCGCTGCCGATCCTGAAACCAATGCCTCGATGACTCCCGAGCCGGGAATGGCTCCACAAGACATCATCCGCAAGTCCTGGTACGCCCTCGTCAGCGACCCATTCGTATCCGAGGGTCACGACTTCCTCGAAGATCTGATCGTGACCTTTATGAAGTATCCCACGCCAATGGACACGATCGTGAAGCAGGTGATGGCGATCATGGGCTTTTCCACCGGCGACCGCGCCTCCGGCATCTCCGCCCCGACCCTCGTCATCCACGGCGACGTCGATCGGCTGGTACCCCCTGCCAACGGAGACAAGGTTACCGCCGCCATCCCCGGCGCTAGGCTACACACCATCCCCGGCGCGGCCCACATGTTCTTCTGGGAACAGCCCCAGGCCTCGGCCGCCGCCACCACCGAGTTCCTCGCGCGGGTGCCCGCCCGGGTCTGAGCCGACAATGTCGACCGCGAATACCTCCGTCCTCCTCGACGCAGCGCGTGACCTCGCGCCGCTTATCGCCGCGCACGCCGACGCCGCCGAACAGGCGCGGCGCGCCCAGATGCCGGTCGTCGAGGCCCTCCAGAACGCCGGGATCTTCCATATGCTCGTGCCGCGCTCTCTCGGCGGCAGCGAGGTGCACCCGGCAGAGTTCATGGGTGTCATCGAAGAACTGGCCCGCACCGATGCCTCCGCCGCCTGGGTGGCAATGATCGGCGCGTCTGGCGTCATAACCGTCGCATACCTCGATCCGGCCGCCGCCGCCGTGGTCCTCGGCGACGCGCCGTACTCGATCGTGGGCGGGGTCACCAACCCAAGCGCAACTGCGACGCCAACCCAAGGCGGCTACACATTGAACGGGCGTTGGGCGTTCGGCAGTGGATGCCAGCACTCGCAGTGGATGGCCCTCTCCGGCATGGTTCGCTCGCCCGAAGGCAGCGTGATCGACGTCCGCTTCGCCATGATTCCGACATCGGAGATCGAGATCCTCGACACGTGGGACGTGGCGGGGTTGCGGGGCACCGGCAGCCACGACGTCGTCGTCAAGGACGTCTTCGTCCCGGCGGAGCGCACGTATTCAGTCGTCGGCGGGCTGCCCCAGCACAGCGGATCGCTGTATCGATTCTCGCTCTTTGGCTTGCTGGCCGTTTCCGTTGCCTCCGTGGCGCTTGGAATCGGGCGCGGGGCGCTGGACCAGCTCAAGGAGCTAGCCCCAACGAAGGTTCCGTTCGGGCGCAGGCGGCCCCTGTCCGACTGGAACGTCGCACAAACGCAGATCGCCGAAGCCGAAGCCGCACTGCGCTCCGGCCGCGCCTTCCTCCTCGATGCCATCAACGACATGTCGGACTCGATCGAACGCGGCGACGAACCAACAAACGAACAGCGCGCCCTCGTCCGCCTTGCCTCCACCCAGGCCACCCGCGGCGCGGTTCACGCCACCGACACCGCCTACAACCTCGCCGGCGGCTCCGCGATCTACAGCTCGAACCTTCTGCAGCGCCGCTTCCGCGACATCCACACCCTAACCCAGCACGTCATGGTCGGCCCCTCGAGCCTCGAAGCCGCCGGGCGCGTGCTTCTCGGCCTCAGCGTCCCGCCGGGCTTCCTCTAAACACCAGAAGGAGAATCGAATGCTTCTAGAGAACAAGGTAGCGATCATCACCGGCGCCGCGTCCGGCATCGGTAAGGCCACGGCGACGGTGTTCGCCCGCGAAGGTGCGAAGGTGCTCTGCGCCGACCTCAACGGCGACGGCGCCGAAGCCACGGCGAACAAGATCGTGGACACCGGCGGCGAAGCCGCCTCCTTCCAGCTCGACGTGGCGCAGGAGAGCGAAGTGAAGGCGATGATCGCCGACGCCGTGACCCGCTGGGGCCGCCTCGACGTGATCTACAACAACGCCGGCATCGGCACCGGCGCGCCCGTCACCCAGATGCCCGTCGAAGAGTGGGACCGGATGCACGCCATCAACCTCCGCGGCGTCTTCCTCGGCACCAAGCACGCGATCCCCGAGATGCTGAAGAACGGCGGCGGCGCAATCGTCAACACCGCCTCCGACGCCGGCCTTCTCGGCACCCCGATGCTCTCCGCCTACTGCGCGACGAAGGGCGGCGTCGTGATGTTCACGAAGGCCGTGGCGATGGAGTGGGCCCGTCTCGGCATCCGCGTGAACTGCGTTTGCCCCGGCGTCATCCGCACCCCGATCCTCGACCCGATGATCGCAATGGGCAAAGCCGCCGGCCTCACGGAAGAGCAGCTCTGGGCGCGCATGGGCAAGACGCACCCGATGGGCCGCGTCGGCCGCCCAGAAGAAGTGGCGGAGGCCGTCCTCTGGCTGGCCAGCGACAAATCATCGTTCATCACGGGCGTGGCGCTGCCGGTGGACGGCGGACTGGCGGGAGGGATGACGCCGCAAGACTCGCCGTTTGGAGGGGATTAGCAATGGCCGGTCGCCAGCGAAAGTGTCCGGGCTGCGGGACGACGACGAACGTCGTGCCGATCGTCTACGGCATGCCATCTAGCGAGCTATTCGAGGCCGCAGAGCGTGGCGAATTGCAACTGGCGGGATGCCTGGTTGGTGGCCCCGACCCACCAAAATTCTGTAAGGCTTGTCGGCTAGAGTTCGACTTCGAACGTCCAGAGTTGGCGGAAACGGAATAGATAGCATCCGCTGGACTGACCTTCGGGGAATAGGCGCAAGCCACCCCTATTGGCAATTCGCATAGATAGCGGCTATGATGGCAAGTCCAAGGCGTTTGCTGACTGACCGGTCGGTATTTCTGCCGAGAATGAGGAGAGAGACGTGAAGTTCGGGATCATATACGAACTGCAGATGCAGAAGCCCTGGGAGGAGAACGAAGAGTTCAACACCTTCCACGAGGCGCTCGATCAGATCGAGCTCGCCGACCAGGTGGGCTTCGACTACGCGTGGGAGGTGGAACACCACTTCCTCACCGAGTACTCGCACTCCTCCGCCCCGGAGATCCTGCTCGCCGCCGCCAGCCAGCGGACCAAGAACATCCGCCTCGGCCACGGCGTGGCGCTGCTCCCCTACCCCTTCAACCACCCCATCCGCGTCGCCGAACGCGCTGCCGCCCTCGACATCGTGTCCAATGGGCGGATGGACCTCGGCACCGGCCGCTCGATCACAGAGCAAGAGCTGGGCGGCTTCGACATCGATCCCGCCGACTCCCGCCCGATGTGGGAAGAAGCGATCCAGATGATCCCCAAGATGTGGACGCAGGACGTCTTCTCCTGGGAAGGCAAATACTTCAGCGTCCCGCCCCGCAACGTCATCCCCAAGCCGGTCCAGAAGCCACACCCGCCCATGTGGATGGCCTGCACGCAGCCGGAGAGCTTCCGCCTGGCGGGTTCCAAGGGCCTGGGCGCGCTCTCCTTCGGCTTCATCGCCCCCGGCGTGCTGGAGGCCTCTCTGAGCGTCTACCGGCAGGCCCTCGGCGACGCGGTGCCCGCGGGCTCCTTCATCAACAACCAATTCGCGGCGACAACCTTCGCCTGCGTCGCCCCGACAGACGAAGAAGCGCTCGCTTCCGGCCGGCCAGCGGCGGAGTTCTTCCAGCAGTCGCTCGGCATCCTCTTCGTCCCCTGGGGGAAGAAGGAGAACGTCCCGGAGTCATACCAGTACTACTCAACCATGGCGCAGCTCGTCGAGCAGCGCCTCGCCCAGTCTGACGGCAGCGAGTTCGACCAGGCGTGGGAATCCGGCGCCATCGCCATCGGCGACCCGGCCCGCGTCCGCAAGGTTGTCGAGAGTTACGAGAAGGCGGGCGTCGACCAGCTAATCCTTATGGTGCAGGCCGGTCGTATCACACATGAGAGCTGCATGCAGACCATCCGGCTCTTCGGGGAAGAGATCATTCCCCACTTTAAGTAGCGCCCACCCCCTTTGGGCTATGCGGCGGGCCTTGACCCCTCGAGGCCCGCCGCGTTCATTTCCCCTCCCCCAACGAGCGCCTCGTGCAGTCCAGTCCCCTGCAACTGCAACGCCGCTGTTACTCGAACAACGTCCCGATTTACCGGTTGTGGGCCTGCGTGCGCCTACCGTTGAATCAGACGAAACGTGTAATTGAGGAGGAGGTTCCAATGGCCAACGTAGAGAAGAGCATCGAAATCGAGGCGCCGATAGACGCCGCGTACAATCAGTGGACTCAGTTCGAGGAGTTCCCGCGCTTCATGGAAGGCGTGGAGAAAGTGACTCAGCTGGACGACAAGCGCCTGCACTGGATCGCCAGCATCGCCGGCCAGCGCAAGGAGTGGTACTCCCGCATCACCGAGCAGGTGCCGGACTCGCGCATCGCCTGGACATCTGAGGGCGGTACGTACACCTCAGGCGTCGTCACCTTCCACCGCCTCGACGAGAACCGCACAAAGGTCATGCTCCAGATGGACTACGACCCCGAAGGCTTCATCGAGCAGGCCGGCGACAAGCTCGGCTTCGTGAGCCGGCAGGTCCAGGGTGACCTCGACCGCTTCAAGACGTTCATCGAAGAGCGCGGGCAAGAGACCGGGGCCTGGCGCGGGACAATCACCAGCGCGACCCCGTAAGGAGAAGACATGACCTTCTGGATCGAGTGGGTTTTGGCGGTACACCGGGCAGCCTGGTTCCCCATCATTTGGGGCTTGGGTCTCGAAAGGCCGGGAGTCGCGGTTCCCCTGGAGTTCGCCCCCGCCCTCGCTGGCCAGGTACCGATGCCACCGCTGCGCGTGATCGAAGGCGGCCG
>JANLRX010000159.1:0-1854 GCA_031362025.1 Chloroflexota bacterium | reverse complement strand
CGCGAAAGCCCGGGAGCGCCTCGTCCGTGAGATAGCCCGCGAGGTGCGGGACCAGCGCGTCCTCGACGCCCTTCTGACGACCCCGCGCGAGGACTTCGTGCCAGATGAGGTGCGGCCTCTAGCATACGAGAACCACCCTCTCGGCATCGGGCACGGCCAGACGATCTCCCAGCCGCTGATGGTCGGGCTGATGACCCAGGCGCTGATGCTGGCCGGCGACGAGAAGGTGCTGGAGGTCGGCACCGGTTCCGGGTACCAGGCGGCGCTCCTCTCGCGGCTCGCACGGCAGGTGATCACGACGGAACGCGTGGCGGAGTTGGCGGACCGGGCGGCGGCGCGGCTCCAGCGGATGGGATACACAAACGTCGAGGTGCGAGCCATCGACGACACGCTCGGCTGGCCGCTGGACGCGCCATACGACGCGATCATCGTCACCGCCGCCTCGCCGGAAGTCCCGCTGGAACTGCTTGGTCAACTGGCGATGGGCGGCCGGCTGGTAATCCCGGTCGGCTCACTGGAGATCCAGGAGCTGGTGCGCATCGTGAAGACGCCGGAGGGGGCGCAGAGGCACAACCTTGGATCCTGCCGCTTCGTGCCGTTGCTGGGCAGCAGCGGTTGGCCGGACGGCGAACGCCGCCGCCTGTAACACCCGCCGCGACCAGCCGGTTCCCCTTTCGGAATGTCATCCGCACCGAGGAACGCCCCGCCATGCGCATAGCGAGGACTTCGCGGCCAACCTTCGATCTCCGCTCGCCGGAGATCCCGGCCGTCCTCTGCGCGCTGGCGTTCGCCTGTCTCCACTTCGCGGTGGGTGGCATTGCCGGATACGCCCTGCTTGTCGCCGCGACGATGCCGGTCGTCTGGGCGGCAGCAGCGGCCGGACCCAGGGGCGGGTTTTGGGCCGCCTTGGCCACGCTGGTAGTGGTCGCCGATAGCGCCCTTACCGGGCAATTATGGAGGGTCACAACGGAACTCTTCGTGCTTGCAGTGTTGGCGCCAATGGCTATGTACATCGGCCTAGTCATCCGGCACGAGGATCGCGAGATCGAGAAGACCCAATCGCTCGTTCGGGGCCGCATCGCCCGCCTGAAGGGTGAGCCCGGCCTCTGGCACGAGGTGGCGACGTCCCGCATGGGCGCGCACGTGACAGCCGTTGAAGCAGCGTTCATCACACAGGCCCTGGAATCGCGGCCGCCGGGCATGGTGCTGGACATCGGCGCCGGCAGCGGACGCCTCGAATTCGCGATGCGCGAGCACGCCCGGACCGTCGTGGCAACAGACGTGGATACCGACGAGCTTTCCCGGATGGAGGACGACCCGTTGGTCGCCCCGGTGGGAGTGGCGCCGCTGCCCTCCCTGCCCGTCCGCGATGACTCGCTCGACTGGATCGTGGCGATCGAAGTTCCGGCAGCGAGCGATGAGCTGTGGTTCCCGGCGGAGTGCCGGCGCGCAGTCAAGCCCAGCGGCGGGATCGTGCTGATGGTTTACAACGCCGCATCGTACAAGGGCCTCTTCGCCCGCCTGCTTGCGCGCTGGAGAGCGGCCCGCGGTGTGCGCTGGGCCAGCCTCTACTACCAGCGATCGCTATCCGAGCACATAGACCGCTGGCAGAGCGCTGGGTTTGCGCCCGTGCGCCAGACCGGCTTCTACTGGTCCCCCCTTCCGCGCAGCTCGAACAGCCCGCTGGTGGCCGCGGGGAGCGCCTCCGAACGCCTGCTCGGCCTGCGGAAAATGACCGCGATCAGCCCGTGGGTGCTGATCCAGCTCCGCCGCGAAGGCTGACCCGAACCGTCTTAAGCGCGCCGAAATCCCTTCACAGATTCCCCAATGTTGCGTTAACTACCGCAGCACATC
>JANLRX010000153.1:0-3820 GCA_031362025.1 Chloroflexota bacterium | reverse complement strand
CCGTGGCTCCCACCCCACGCTTGCCCCCTTCCCCCCTTCCGCCTATCATCTCCACCGCAACCCATTCACTATTCACCCTTCACTATTCACTATTCCGAAGGAGTCCCCCATGGCCCTCGTCGACGGCGGCGATCTAGTAGTCCGCGCCATCAAACAGGAAGGCGTCGATACCATCTTCACCCTCTCCGGCGGGCACGTGCAGGCCATTTACGACGCTTGTCTCGATGAGGGCGTCCGGGTCATCGACACGCGGCACGAGCAGGTGGCGGGGCACGCCGCCGAAGGCTGGTCGCGGGCCACCCGCAAGTGCGGTGTCGCCGTCGTCACCGCCGGCCCCGGCGTCACCGACTGCGTCACCGCCATCGCGAACGCCTGGCACAACAAGAGCCCGATGCTCGTCATCGGCGGCCGCTCACCGCTCGCGCGGTTCGAGATGGGCGCCCTCCAGGACATGGACCACACCGAGATGCTCAAGCCGATCACCAAGTGGGCCAAATGCGTCCACCAGACCGAGCGCATCCCCGAGTTCATCGCCATGGGCTTCCGCGCCGCGATGACCGGGCGCCCCGGGCCTGCCTTCCTTGAGATCCCCACCGACGTCCTCTTCCGCAAGGTCGAGGAGGAGTCAGTCGTCTTCCCCGAGGCCTACCGCCCGCACGGCAGCGTCTACCCCGACCCGAACGTCATGGACAAGGCGATCGAGGCCCTCCGTAAGGCCGAGCGCCCCGTCATCATGGGTGGCTCCGCGATCTACTGGGCGAACGCCCACGACGAGCTGAAGAAGTTCGCCGAGCTGCTCGACGCGCCGGTGTATCTGAACGCGATGGGCCGCGGCTCGATCTCGCAGGAGCACGAGCTGTTCTTCAGCCGCAGCCGCCGCAACGCCCTCTCGAAGGGTGATGCGATCGTCGTCATAGGTACGCCCATGGACTTCCGCCTCGGCTACGGCAAGCGCTTCAGCCCCGAGGCCACGATCATCCAGGTCGACATCGACCCCACCGAGCTCGGCCGCAACCGCGACGTGCAGATCCCGATCGAGTCCGACGCCAAAGCGTTCCTCAACACCGCCACCGCTGCCCTCCAAGGCACCAAGTTCGAGCACAAGGCCTGGCTCGGCGAGTTGCGCGAGCAGGAGGACAAGACCCGCGCCCAGATGGAAGAGTGGATGACGAGCGACCGCAACCCGATCCACCCCTTCCGCCTCTGCGCCGAGATCGCCAACTTCGTCGACGAGAACACCGTCGTCGTCGGCGACGGCGGCGACATCGTCTCGCACGCCTCCAAGATCCTGCCCGTGAACCTGCCCGGCCAGTGGTACGATCCAGGCCCATTCGGCACGCTCGGCGTCGGCACCGGCTTCTGCATGGCGATCAACAGCGTGTACCCGGACAAGCGCATCATCATGGTGAACGGCGACGGCGCCTTCGGCCTCAACGGCTTCGACTTCGACACGTTCGTGCGTTTCGGCATCCCCGTCGTCTCCGTCATCGGCAACGACCGCCAGTGGAACCAGATCCTCGTCGGCCAGAAGGCGATGTACGGGGAAGGCCGCATCGTCGCCACCCGCCTCGGAGACAACTGCCGCTACGACAAGATCGTCGAAGCCATGGGTGGACACGGCGAATACGTCACCGACCCGAACGAGATCGGCCCGGCGATCAAGCGGGCACTAGACAGCGGCAAACCCGCGTGCGTGAACGTGATCACGGACCAGGCGCCGCCCGGCATCATGGGCGGCTACGAGTTCATGTAGATACGGCGTTTGAGGGCTGGGTTCGCCACCAGATATGAACGAAGCGCCAAACCAAGCGTTCACATCCCCGTAATCTGCGTGTAATAGCCTACTCGCGCCAAATGTTCTATTCTGGCGACTACTAGGGGGTTCTGTATGTCCGTACGGGGGAGATTCCAGGCGATTACGTTCGCAGGCGTCGCGTTGGCGCTGCTGCTTCTGCTCGCCCTGGCGCCACGTAGCGCCTCAGCCAATCCCTCTCTGAACGCGAGCTGCGGTGTCGACATGGTGCTCGTCATGGACACGTCCGCGAGTATCAATTGCGCGGCACTAACCCAGTCGAGGACTGTTTTCAACCAGTTCGTCTCTGCTTTCCTCCCTTCGACACCCTCCCAGATTGGCTTCGTGGAGTTCGACACTACTGCTACGGTCAGACAGGGCTTCACGAGTAACACCACATTGCTGAGCACAGCCATCGGCAATACGGCCAGCGGCGGCACCACGAATTGGCAAGATGCCTTACTCAAGGCCCGGACGATGTTCCCGAACCGGCAGGGCGTCCCTAAGATCATCGTTTTCGCTTCCGACGGCGCCCCGAACACGATCAACGGAAATCAGGGACCCGTGTTCCCGACGACGGCGTCGGTGGCCATGCAGGCCGCGATCACCCAGGCGAACCTCGCCATGGACAGCGGCATTCGGATTATCACGCTCGGTATCGGCAGCGGTGTCGACGAGGTAAATCTCATCGATATCTCGAGTGCCGATGCGTACTACAGCACCGATTTCGCCAACGTCGCCGCCAACCTGGCAAACGTGGCAAATGACACCTGCACCGGAAACGTCACCGTCGAGAAGATCATCGATCTGGACGGCAACCCGGCAACCCTTTGGGACCAGAGCGCCGGACAGGGCTGGTCGTTCACCGCCAGCGTCAACACTTCCGGGGCCAACTCCGACGATTCGGTTGTCGCTCCGGCGACCGCCAACACCGACACCCTGGGGAAACGCACCTTTGGTGTCAATCTCGGCGCCAACCTGACCGCGATTGCCACTATCACGGAGACGCCTCAGAGCGGGTTCGCATTGATCAGTGCCTCGTGTACGGGCGCCGATAACAACGGCTCACAGAGTGGCAATGGCGTAACCGGGATTCAAATGACATCTGATGACGTCGTGAACTGTAAGTTCTACAACCAGCCACCTGCGATCTTCACGGTCAGCAAAGCCTGGCTTCCGCAGACGCCGAATCCCGACCCCGGCGTAAGCGTGACGGTGACTTGCGCCAGTGGCACCGTGGCCGAGGGCGCGCAGACCGTGACCGCCGCTGCGTCGAAGATATGGACGGTCTCCGGGTTCGTCGGCAACCCGACATGCACGGCGATCGAAAGCGCCGTCTTGGGCTACACCGGCAGCGGAAGTCCCTCTGGTAGGTGCTCAGGCGCTCTCCTGTCGCCCGCTGGCAGTTGCACCATCACGAACACCCGCAACGACACGACCTTCACGGTCAACAAGATCTGGTCCGACGCGCCCAACCCGGCCTCCGTCAGTGTGACGGTTGCGTGCACGGGTGGCGGTACGGTCGTCGAGGGTGCCCAGTTAGTCTCGACCGCTTCGCCCAAGACCTGGAACATTCAGGGCTACACGTCGACGCCGACCTGCAGCGCGACGGAGAGCCCGATTCCGACGGGCTACACGGCCTCAGGCAGCCCGGCAGGCACTTGCAGCGGCACAGCGCCTGGGTCCTGCACCATCACCAATACTCTGAACCGCGCCAACTTCACCGTGAACAAGATCTGGAACCCGGCCAACGCCGCTACCGTCAGCGTCACGTTGACCTGCACGGGCGGTGGCACGGTTAGCGCGGGCGCTCAGTCCGTCGGCAGCGCTTCCCCCCAGACCTGGACCGTCTCCGGCTTCTCCGGAACGCCGACCTGCACCGCCACCGAGGCGATCCCAGCGGGCTACTCGGCCAGCGGCAGTCCGGCAGGCCCCTGCAGCGGACGCGTCCTCTGCGCCGGTAGCTGCACGATCACACACACCCGCAACGACACGACGTTAACGTAAAACAAGTACTCGACCACCGCC
>JANLRX010000101.1:0-1849 GCA_031362025.1 Chloroflexota bacterium | reverse complement strand
CCATTTGGCCTCCTGCAATCATGCTCTTACTAGCGTGGTTTGATCGTCGCCGAGGGGACGTTCTACGTCCTCCGCCCGGTCCGGACGTACCAGGGTTACGGGATCATCCGCATCCACAGGTGCGTCCGGTACCGAGGCTGAGGGTCGCCGCACCCCCGGAAGCTACCAGGTTATCTTCAACTCCAACTCTCCTTCTTTCTCGTCGCCGCTGAGCTCAATGTCGATTTCGACGGGCCCTGCAACGTGGACGTCTTTGCCGTCTATGTGGGCGCCGCCCGAGGCGAGCTGGTCCAGAATCAACCGCACTTCCTGGACGGCGTCGGCCAGGCTCCTTTCAGGAATGTGCGGCCAATTTACCTCGACCTCGAGCTCGCCCTCGGACGCGTCCCCTTCCGCTTCGATACGGAGGGTCACAAGCTCGGTCATACCGATCCTTTCGCCCCCGAAGCTGATGACACCGGCTTCCCGGATTAAGCGGACGGCATCCGCCAGCTTGGAAGCGGCGGCGTCCAGGGCAATCCCTTCCGTCGCCGGCCAACTGAGCTCCCATTCCACTTCACCGCCACGCTGAGTGCCCTCAAGGTCGAGGTCGGCTTCGACCGGGCTACCGATGGCAAAGGTCCGCCCGCGGATCTCGATAGCGCCCGACGGCAGCTCGCGGGCCGCAACCTCGATCTGCGAGAGCGCCTCGGAGACGGTGACTGGCGGCAGATACGGCCATTTGATCTCGAACTCCAGCTCGCCCTTTCCGTCACCAATGTCTGCTTCGATTTCCAGGGCTACCGGGTCCCCGGGCTTGATCGCAAGGCCCCCGACCTGAACCAATTCGCCTGCCCTAACCCGGTCCAGAACAGTCGCAAGTCCGTTCACTGCCTCCGTAAGGGACATCTGCTTGGTTGTCTGCATCTCGACTCCTATCAATAACCGCGACCATCTTTGTTGTCTGCTTGTCAGTCTCCCCCGCCGAACGTGTCCATCAGGTTCGAGAAGAAACCGCCGCGCCGATTCCGGCCGCGTCGTCGGCGCGTCGGCGCCCCGCCACCGGCAGTCTCTAGTTCAAACTCGTCGTCGTCGCCGCCGCCGTCGTCGTCATCGTCGTCATCGTCGTCACTCCGGTTTTCCTCGGCGATGATCTTGTCGAGCTCTCCGCGGTCCAGCCAGACGCCCCTGCATCCAGGGCAAACGTCGACCAGAATTCCAGAGCGCTCCTGCTCTCTCAGGTCCTGGCTACACTTGGGGCAGGTCATACACTTCCTCCTCTCGGGCGATTCCAAAGGGTTGCCTCTTGTACCTCAGAGCACTTGCCCCCTACATCTGCCCTGCTCCTTTCAGACCTTCCCTTGGCGCGCCCACCAGCGCGACCATGTTGCCTTCCGGCTGCTTGTTCTCATACATCAGCTGGTGGGCCAGGCCGATCTCCTCGAAGCTGAATACCCGCTCTGCCATGCAGGGATCTATCTTTCCGTCGATCACAAGTTGATTGAAGGCAGCGCACTGTTCGTCGTTGGCGAAGTGCGAGCCCTGGAGTCTCTTCTGCCGCATCCAGAACGGGCGCAAGTCGACCACCGCGTTGTAGCCGGTCGTGCCGGCGCAGATCACCACCATGCCGCCGTTGTCGCAGACGAACAGCGATGTCGGCACCGTGTCTTCCCCGGGGTGCTCGAAGACGATGCGTGGGTTCCTGCGCTCTCCAAGGATCTCCCAGATCTTCCGTCCAAAGGCGCGTGGTCCGTCCAGCCAGCGGTCGAACGCCTCGGTGTCGGTCCAGTGGGGCGGCATACCCCAATGATCGAAATCCTTGCGGTTGATGCAGCCCGCGGCGCCTAGGCGCTCGCAGAACTCGAACTTC
>JANLRX010000093.1:0-2291 GCA_031362025.1 Chloroflexota bacterium | reverse complement strand
AACGCCGTCGCGCCATCCAGCTCGCGCCGGATGATCTTCAGCCATACGTCGGACGGGGAGTTGATCGTCACGGTCGGGTTGTCCGCCGTACCGTCAGTCACCTCGCACTTGCCGTCGGCCACGCGCACGGTGTAGTTGCCCGGCTCCGTGCCGGTGAAGTTGAACTGGATCGTCGCGTTTGCGCCGGCAGCCTTGTCGGGCTGGAACGCCTGCGGCATCCCGTCCATGATCTCCTTGACTGAGTTGGGGAGCTGCTGTTCCTGGACCATATGGGGCCTCCTTGTGTTAAATAAGCGCTTGCTAAGTTAGGGCTCAATCACGCAATAGGATAACACCCTCGTTCAGCCTGTCAAGAGTTTATCTTTTCACCGTTGTCCACAGCAGATCCACCACATGCAAAAACCCGCGCACCGTTGCCGGCGCGCGGGTTCTCATTTCGTGCTCGCGAACGCTACTTCTTCGAAGCGCTCTTCTTGGCGACCGGCTTCTTCGCGGCGGGCTTCTTTGCCGCGGCCTTCTTCGCCGGTGCCTTCTTCGCCGGTGCGGCCGTACCCTCCGGAGCCGGAGTCTGCAGGACCGCCACCGCCGCGTTGTACTTGATCAGCAACCGCGACTTGTGCCGGCCTGAGTTGTTCGGGTGGAGGACGCCTTTTTGCGCAGCCTTGTCCAGCGTGATGACAGCCGTTCGGACTGCCTCGCGGGCCGCGTTGATGTCACCGGAAAGGATCGCCTCATTCGCCTTCTTCACGGCAGTCTTCGTCGCGCTCTTTACAGCACGATTACGGAGCCGTCGCTTCAGGGACTGACGAAATGCCTTGTCCGCAGATCGAGTAGCCAATTGTCCTCCTTGGACCCTGTCCAGTCCGCCAACTGTAACCCCCCAGCGGGGAGGCATCTGGCGGCTATCACATCTTATATTCCGCCGTTCCTGTTGTCCACTGACATAAGGCGCAGACCCTTGTCATCCTGAGCGCGAATCCATCTGACCGCGGGAACCACATTCGTCGCTCAGGATCTGGCGGGGGGCCAAGCATCCGCCGCGAACGCCACCACCCCGCCAGTCACCCCTTCACAATTCACCCCTCACCAGTCACCATTCCGTCCCACAACCTCCCAAACTTCGTCCATCACCTCGCCCAGCGCCCGCGTCGCGTCGATCACCACCACCCGCTTTGGCTCCTGCCGCGCGACCGCCAGGAAACCCTCCCGCACGCGCTTGTGGAACGCCAGCGACTCCTCCCCGATCGCATCCGCCGCCTTCCCGGCCTCGTTCGCATCCCGAGCACGCTCCAGCCCCGCCTCGATCGGAACGTCCAGCAGCAGCGTCAGGTCAGGTCTCAGCCCACCCGTCGCCACCACGTTCAGCCGCGACACCAGCTCCTCACCGAGCTCCCGTCCATACCCCTGGTACGCGATCGAAGAGTCCGCGAACCGATCGCACACCACGATGTCGCCCCGCTCCAACGACGGCCGGATCACCTCGGTGACATGCTGTGCCCTCGCCGCCTCGAACAGCATCAGCTCGGCCAGCGCCGAAATCGGTGGGCGCGCCGGGTCCTGGAACAGCCGCCACATCTCCCGGCCCAGCGCCGTGCCCGTCGGCTCCTCCGTCAGCACCACCGAGCGCCCCCCGTCCTCCAGCCGCTCCGCCAGCATCTTCGCCAACGTCGACTTGCCCGAACCCTCCCCGCCTTCCAGCGTAATGAACATCGACCCTACGCCCTGACCACCACAAACAGAGTGCCCCTCGCCCCCGAAGTGGGAGAGGGGTTAGGGGTGAGGGCACACCCGTGGTTCTTGGTTCTCAGTTCTTGGTTCTCCGGGCGGCGGGGGAGGGCGGCCGAGCCCATCACTCGTTCGCGCCCGGCATAATCCGCACGTAGCGGTTCGGCTCGCTCCCCAGGCTACGAGACGCCAGGTTGTAGCGCTGCGCCAGCAGGTGCTGTAGCCGCCGGATGTACGCGTTCTGCGGGCCGAGGTCCACCGGGTTGTACTGGTTCAGCACCTGCCCGATCGCGTCCTCCGCCTCCTTCAGCGCCGACACCACGGGGTCGCCCGTACGCTCCGAGCGCATCGTCAGCAACACCTGCTCCAGTTGCAGGATCGTGTTGCTCTTCACCACGTAGATCGGAATGCCGCGCGCCTCCGCGTCGTGCAGCGTCTGTGGCTTGCGGCGGTAATACGGCCGCAGAGTGATCACCACATCCGCCTCGTCCAGGTGATCGACCACGATGCCCGGGAAGTGCGTCTCCCGTAGCGCTTGTGCCAACCTCTGCCTCGACACCCCGAAC
>JANLRX010000056.1:0-6434 GCA_031362025.1 Chloroflexota bacterium | reverse complement strand
GATGCCCTCCATGTAGGGGTGGATCGTGCAGTAGTACTCCCAGGTGCCGGCCTCGTCGAAAATCACCGCGTCCTCTTCGTTCTCGTCGAGGTCCTCGGTGCCCCACGAACCGTCGCGCGCCTTCGCGTTGTGGCGCGCGGTGTCCGAGTTCGACCAGATAACCGATGTGTTGTACGGCATCGAGAGGTTCACCGGCTCGAACTCGAAGTCTGTGATCTCGACCATGAACAGATCGTCTTCGACGATCGTCGGCGTCGCATCCACTCCGTCACGGTCGCCACCACCGCACGCAATCGCGATGACGGCGACGACAGCGATGGCCAGCGCCGCGATGGCCACGAGGGAGACAGGAAGGGCCTGGGACGGCCGCTGTGCGCTCACGGGAACACCTCCCGCAACTCGAAGCGCGGGCCGTCTTTGCAGACGAGCTTCACGCCCTTGCGGGTGAAGACGGCGCAACCGTAGCAGACGCCGGTGCCGCACCCCATCCGCTCCTCCAGCAGCGCTTGCACCGGCTTGCGGCTGCGCGCGCCCTTCACAACGCTCGCCATCGCCGCGAACATCGGCGTCGGGCCGCAGGCGAAGACCTGGTCGGCCCACGGCAGGTACTTGCCGAGGAGTTCGGTGACGACGCCGGTGTGGCCGGCCGAGCCATCGTCCGTGGCGTGCACAGCTTCGACGTCGGTGGGGAGCATGTCGTGCGGGAAGAGCAGGTCGGCGCGGCGCGCGCCTTGCAGCAGCGTGACGGACTTCCCGGCCGCGACCGCCTCGTCCGCCAGCGCGATCACAGCGGCGACGCCAAGTCCGCCCGCGACGAGCAGCACGTTCTGGGCGTCGGGGTTCAGGTCGTACCCCCGCCCAAGTGGTCCGAAGATCGTGACGTGGTCGCCCGGCTTGCGGTCGGCGAGCCAGGCAGTGCCGCGTCCTCGCACGTCGTAGAGGATGGCGAACTGCGTTTCGTCAGCAGTCCGGCGCATACGGTGAAACGACATCGGCCGCGGCAGCAGTGGGTCGAGCTGGTCGGCGCAGTGCAGCATCAAGAACCGCCCCGGAGATGCCCCGCGCGCCACCGCCGGGCACGAGAACCACATCTGGTACGTGTCCGTGGCCACGACTTCGTTCGATACGACGGTCGCGCGTTCGAGCTTCATTGCGAGCGGAACCCAAGGCGTTCGTAGAGGCGGCGGGCGTCTGTGTTGGCGATCGCGACCTTCAGTGTCATCTCTTTGTACCCACGCTCGTGGAGTGCGTTCGCGGTGAGGTGGATGAGGGCGGTGGCGAGGCCGCGGCGCTGCCAATCGGGGTGGGTGTACACGTCGCCCAGCAGGGGCTTACCGGGGTTCTCTTCCGAGGTGAGCACGGCGGCGACCGGGGCGATGCGCTGGACGGCGACGAAACTGCAGTCCCAGAGCATGGGGCCGACGATTTCGCCGCGTGTGCGTTTGTGGAGGTAGTCGAGGGCTTCTTCCGGCGATTCGTTGAGGTCATCCACGGTGCCGGCGTAAGCGACAACCAGCAGTTCGGCGAGCGCAGGCAGGTCATCCGGCGTGACGGTGCGATACGTCGATTCGGATGACGGCGCTTCGCCGATGATCGGCAGGTCGGCGATCATCACGATGCGTGCGGGCAACCGGTCGAGGAGCGACATCAGGCGTGGGGCGCAGCCACTAGCGCAGGTAGTCCCGCAGCGGCTGGATCGTGAAGGCGGCGTCGGATTCGCCGGGGACGAGCGCCTGGATGGCGGCCGCTGCGGTGTCGATTGAGGTCAGGCAGGGGATGCGCTTCTCGGCGGCTGCGCGGCGGATGTGAAAGCCGTCGCGGAGGGTCTCGGTGAACTGGCCCTCGGGGACGTTGATCACGGCGTCCACCAGGCCCTCGCGGATCGCGTCGACGACGTTGGGGTAGCCCTGGTCGAGGCGCTTGGTGATCATCTCGACCGGGATGTCGAGCGCTTCGATCATCGCGGCCGTGCCTTCCGTGGCGTAGATGCGGAGCCCGGCGGCGGCCAGCTTGCGGATCAGCGGCAACGCCTCGGACTTGGAACGGTCGCCGATGCTCAACAGGATCGAACGATCGCCGGAAAGCGACATGTCGGAGGCGATCAGCGCCTTCGCGAGCGCAGCCTGGAACGTCTTGTCGACGCCCATCACCTCGCCCGTGGATTTCATCTCGGGCCCGAGGTGAGTGTCGACGCCGATGAGCTTGGACATCGAGAACACCGGCGCCTTAATCGCAACGAGGTCCTGCGCCGGCCAGAGCCCCGGCTTGTAGCCAAGCTCACGCAGCGTCTTGCCGAGCATCACCTGCACCGCGAGCTGCACCATCGGTACGCCGGTCACCTTCGAGATGAAGGGGACGGTGCGGCTGCCGCGCGGGTTCACCTCCAGCACGAAGACGTCGCCGTCGGGCTTGCCGGGGCCGCGCATGATGACGTACTGCACGTTCATCAGGCCCTTGACTCCGAGCCCCTTCGCCATGCGGGCGGTATAGTCCACCATGTCCTCGATCTCGCCCACGCGTAAGCCGATCGGCGGGTAGACGGCCATCGAGTCGCCGGAGTGTACGCCCGCGCGCTCGATGTGCTTCATGATGCCGGGGATCAGGATCTCGTCGCCGTCGCAGATCGCGTCGACCTCGGCCTCGATTCCTTCGAGGTACTTGTCGATGAGCACGGGCTTGCCGGGCGAGATCTGCGACGCCTCGTGGACGTAGCGGATGAGGTCCGTCGCGTTCTGGACGATCTCCATCGCGCGTCCGCCCAGTACGTAGCTCGGGCGCACGAGCACCGGGTATCCGATGCGGTCTGCCGTCGATAGCGCCTCGTCGATCGAGTTGACCCCGGCGCCAGGCGGCTGTGGGATGCCGATGCGCTGAAGCAAGTCCTCGAAGCGCCGTCGGTCCTCCGCGAGGTCGATGGCGTCGGCGCTCGAGCCGAGGATCGCGTGGTTGCCGCGGGCCAGCGTCCCGGCCAGGTTCACCGCTGTCTGCCCGCCAAACTGCACGATCGACGACGGCGGGTTCGACGGCTGCGAACCGTTGGCGCTTTCGTTCGCGATGATGTCGAGCACGCCTTCTTCGTCCAGCGGCTCGAAATAGAGGCGGTCGCTCGTGTCGAAGTCGGTGGAGACGGTCTCGGGGTTGGAGTTGACCATGATCGCCCCGATGCCGGCCTCCTTCAGCGCCCAGGCAGCGTGCACGGCGGAGTAGTCGAACTCGATCCCCTGCCCGATCCGGATCGGCCCGCTGCCGATGACCAGCGCCTTGGGCCCGGCCAGCGGTGGCGCCTCGTTCTCCTGATCGTAGGTGCTGTAGAAGTACGGCGTCTCGGCCTCGAACTCCGCGGCGCATGTGTCCACCATCTTGTAAACGGGCAGCACGCCCCACTCCTGGCGCAGCGCCCGCACCTGGTCCGGCAGTCGGTCCGCCAGCGTGCCGATGACGCCGTCCGCGAGCCCCATGCGCTTGGCTTCGAGCAGCAGTTCGGGGGTGAGCGGTTCGGAGAGCAGGCGCTGTTCCATCTGGACCATCCCCTGCATGCGGGTGAGGAACCACGGATCGATGCCGGAGAGTTGCATCAGTTCATCCACAGTGGCCCCGCGGCGCAGCGAGGCGAAGACAGCCCACAGCCGCTCGTCCGTTGGGATACTGACGTAGTCGCGGGGGTCGATGTCGCGCCAGGCGGGGTCCTCCCAGAGGATCGAGCGCCCACCGAACTCCAGCGAGCGCACGGCCTTCCCGAGCGCGGCCTCGAACGTGCGGTCGATCGCCATCACCTCGCCCGTCGCCTTCATCTGTGTGCCGATGCGCCGCTCCCCGAGGGGAAACTTATCGAACGGCCAGCGCGGGATCTTCACAACTACGTAGTCGAGCGCCGGCTCGAAGGCGGCAGTGGTGCGGCCCGTCACTTGGTTGCCGATCTGGTCCAGCGTCTTGCCGACGGCGATCTTGGCGGCGACGCGGGCGATCGGGTAACCGGTGGCCTTTGAGGCGAGCGCGGAAGACCGCGAGACGCGAGGGTTCACCTCGATCACGTAGTACGGCACCTGGCCGTCGGGGCGCAGCTCCCAGTCGGCGATCTCCCTGCGCGGCGCGAGGCTGAACTGCACGTTGCACCCGCCCTCGATGCCAAGCGCGCGGATGATCTTGAGCGACGCCGTGCGCAGCATCTGGTACTCCTTGTCAGGGAGCGTCTGGCTGGGCGCGACGACGATGGAATCGCCCGTGTGGACGCCCATCGGGTCGATGTTTTCCATGTTGCAGATGGTGATGCAATTGTCCGCAGAGTCGCGCATTACCTCGTACTCAAGCTCTTTCCAGCCGGCCAGGTAGCGCTCGACCAGCACCTGGTCGATGGGCGAGGCCGCAATGCCGCTGCGGGCGATGACTTCGAGTTCGTCCCAGGAGTTCGCAACGCCGCCGCCGGTGCCACCGAGCGTGTACGCCGGACGGATGATGACGGGCAACCCGATCTCGCGCGCGGCGCTGCGGGCCTCCTCGATCGTGGTCACGATATGGCTTTCCGGCACCGGCTCGCCGATCTCCTCCAGCAGCGTGCGGAACAGCTCGCGGTCCTCAGCCTGCCGGATCGTCGCGATCGGCGTCCCGAGCACGCGCACGTTGTACTTTTCGAGCACGCCAGCGTCGGCCAGCGCCACGGCGAGGTTCAGGCCCGTCTGCCCGCCCAGCGTCGGGAGCAGCCCATCCGGCCGTTCCTTCTCGATGATGCGCTCCAGCACCGGCACCGTGAGCGGCTCGATGTAGATCGTGTCGGCGATGCCGTCGTCGGTCATGATCGTGGCGGGGTTCGAGTTGACGAGGATCGTGTGCACGCCCTCCTCCCGCAGCGACCGGCACGCCTGCGACCCAGAGTAGTCAAACTCCGCCGCCTGCCCGATAACAATCGGCCCGGATCCGATGATGAGGACGCGAGAGGGCTTTTCAGGCACCGATTCGGCCCCCGGATTTGCTAGGATGCCGATATGAAGCCGGACACCGAGAGATGGGTGCAGAGGGCGGAGAGCCACCTCTCGTCGGCTGGTGTGCTATTTCGGGCGGAGCATTACCCCCAGGCGATCTTCCTGTCGGAGCAAGCGATCGAGTGTCTACTAAAGGCTCACTGGCTCGAAATTCATGAGGCTGACACCCCACCGAAGGTGCACGACCTGGTTGATTTAGCCGAACAACTGGGTCTGGGGTTCGAAGAGTCGCAGCTAGCGTTTCTTCGGAGGTTGCAGGACCAATATATGCCGACACGATATGTAGAAGTTGCAGTAGAATACGATATGGAGACTGCGCAATTCTATTGCGAATCGTCAAAAGTGATTTTCGAATGGTTACGACAAAGACTGAAGTAGGGGAAGCAATCGCCGATCTTGTAGAGCGACTGCAAGTCGGCCTAACAGTCGAGGCCGTCGTTCTGTACGGATCCCACGCGAACGGAACGCCGGGGGAGTACAGCGATATAGACGTCGCAGTGGTTTCACCCGACTTCGAGGGGATGTCACTCCCGCGGCGACAGGAAGTCATCTCTGAGTTGACGGTGCATCGGAAGAGATTGCTATCGCCTATCGGGTACCCATCGAGTGAGTACCACAATCCCGGCCCGCACTCTTTCCTCCGCGAAATCGTCCGCACGGGTCGCGTGGTATACCCGAAGTCGTAGTTCTTCACAGCGGCAGCTCGTATTCCATGCCCTGGCCCACGATCGCTGCGATGCTCCCGAAGTCGCCGAAGAAAGCCAAGGCCGGTTCGTTGCCCTCGGGGATGATCCCGCGCAGGCGTTTGTAGCCGGCGTCCTTCGCGAACTCCGTGCCGATCACTGCCAGCTCGCGCCCGTGGCCGAAGCCGCGCGCCTCCGCCATCAGCCAGACCCCGAGCACCGCATCGTGCGGGTGGCTCACGTCCGGCTGGACGATCGCGAACCCGCAGGCGCCGTCGCTATCGCAGAGGAAGAACGCACCGCGCGCGCCCAGCTCATCGATCCGCGAACGGACGCCGTCCGCCGTAATCCGGCCGAGCAGCCCGCTTTCGGCGCCCAACTCGTCCCAGACGGCGGCACCGACTTTAGCGATGGCCTCAGCGTCGGCGGGGGTGGCGCGGCGGTAGGTGGGTTCAGTCATCAGATGGCTCCTTGGGTGTGTACAGGCGCAGGCCGGGGACACGGTCGAAGTGCTTGTCGCGCGTAAAGAGCTCGTGGCCGAACTCAAGAGCCGCTGCGGCGATTAGCGCGTCCGACGGGGGAATGGGTGAGCCCCGCGAGTCGAGGTCGGCCATAAGGATTCCTGCCCGCCTCCATGCCGCCGAGGTCATCTCGACGAACGTAGCGCCTTCGAGTTCTGCTTCGAGTCGTTCGCGCTCGACACCGCCACGCGTGCCCCGAAGCAATTCGGTCAAGACTATCCCGGGGAGAGCGAGTTGCTCGGTATCGATCAGCC
>JANLRX010000009.1:0-6618 GCA_031362025.1 Chloroflexota bacterium | reverse complement strand
TCACCGTCGTCGGCTCGCCCCAGACGCGTGCCGGTGGGTAGCCGATCTGAGCGTCCTCCGCCATGTAGATCAGGTCGCTGCACAGCGCCATGTCCGTCCCACCGCCCACGCACCACCCGTGCACCTGCGCGATCACCGGCTTCGGGCTCTCCCACAGCGACATGAACGAGCGCACGTTGCGGGACATCCCCAGGTAATCCCGCACCGGGTCCCAGTTGCCGGTCATCGCGCGCTGGTTCGCGTCCTCCGCCTTCGTGCCCCAGTCCAGGTCGTACCCCGCACAGAACGCCCGTCCCGCTCCCGAGAGGATCATCACCCGCACGCTACTGTCCTCGTTCACCAGGTCGACGGCGCCGCGCAGCTCCGCCGTCAGCGTGCCGTTGATCGCGTTCAGACGCTCCGGCCGGTTCAGCGTGATGCGGGCGATGCCGTTCGCCGCTTCGTAGGAGATCGTCTCGTAGGGCATGGTCGGGCCTCCGTTCGTGGTATAGCCAGTATAGCGAGGAGCCGAGACTCGAAAGCCCCGGCTCCGGTTTCCGTAACCGGGACCCCGCCCCGGCGCGTCGTACTTTAGTTCAGGCTCTCTTCGGCCTCGCGGGCCTGTCGGCGCTGATTGCGAGCACCGTCTTTCGCCGCTTCGCCAATGTCGCTGACCGTGTCCGCAGCCTCGCGGGCCACCGAGGCGCCGATCTCGCGTCCGGCCTGCGCCGTCGCGTTGGCTCCCTGGCGGGTGTTGTCCGCCACGCGCTCCCAGATGCTGCGGGTGCCAGCGCCGAAGTCGCGTACGTCATCGACGATGGTGCGGGCTAGTTCCATCCGGCGGCGCACCCGTCGCGTGATCGTCGCGAACAACTCGTTGTTGAACCCCGAGATGTCCGTCGGCGCGCTCAGCCACTGCCGGAACAAGTCCATGTTCTCGTCCTGCATCCGCTGCGCTTCGTCCAGCACGATGCGGTTCATCCGGTACATCCGGTCGTTGCCGCTGCGCAGGATGTCGAAGAGCACCTCGCTGTTGTCCCGGATGCTTTCGACCATGCGGCCTGTCGTTCGTTCCTGTGGCATCTCGTCTCCTCTACTTTCGACTGCCGGCCGTCGTGTTCTTGGTGGTGGATCGGGCGCTCTTCGCGCGTGCCGTCGTGCTGCGGGCCGTGCTCTTGGCTGCCCTGCTTGCAGTCGCCGCCGTCTTCCGGACACCGCTCGCCGCCTGGGTGGCCGTCTTTCGGGCGGTTGTCGCGGTCTTGCGCGCGCCCGTGGCCGCGGTCTTGCGCGCGGTGGTTGCCGACTTACGGGCGCCAGTCGCGGCCTTCGAAGCGGTCTTGCGAGCCGTCGTCGCGGCCTTGGTGGTGGCCTTTCGAGCCGTGTTCGCCGTCTTTCGTGCGGTCGTAGTAGCCTTGACCCGGGTCGTCGCCGCCTTGGCACGGGTGGTGGTTGCGCGTGCCGTCGTCCGCTTGCGCGTCGTGGCACTGCGGGTGCCCGTCGTTCGGCGCTGCGGCGCCTGTCGCGCGGGTGCTCGCATGATCGCCGTGCGGCGCTCCTGCAACTCATCGCCCAGGTTCTCCAGGCGCTCCATCCCTAGCTCGGCAGCGCGAGGGAAGATCTGGGACTCCTCTTCATCGATGTGCTCGCGTACGGAGTCGACTAGCGCTGTGAAGCGACCAGCCAGTGTCCCGTCGCGAGCGTCGAGCGCCACGAGCTCGTTCATGATCGTCTCCGCCGCGTGGTGCTCCTCTTCTGCGTGGCCGATCAGGTCGGCGTATCCAGCGCGCTGCATCGCCGGGTAGAAGATCTCCTCTTCGAGTTGGGCGTGCACCATCAGCTCGGCGATCGCCTCGTCGACGATCGCCTTGCGGGTGCTGGCATCATCGGCTTCGCTGAACTGGCGGAACAGTTCTTTCACGCGTCGGTGGTCGTCGCGCAATAGTTGCAGTGCGTCCATGGGTGTCTCCTTTAGTGAATTTCGTCACGAATTGGGCGGCTACGCACAGTGTGTCAAAAGATCGCTTGCATACCGATAAAGGCGCGGGTTACGGGGGGTGGCATTTCCATCGCATACTGCGGTCATGCGCCTCGCCGAATTGCATCCCTGGGGTCTGACGCCGTCCGAAGCGATCGCCCTCCAACGAGAACTAGCCCCACAAGTGATTCTCGAAGGCGACCCCGGCGACGTTCGTCTCGTCGCCGCCGCTGACGTCGCCTACGTCGAGCGTGCACCGGCCTGGGCCGCGAGCACGGCGCGGGCGGCTGTCGTTGTGATGTCGTACCCGGCGCTAGAGGTCGTCGAGCACCACGTTGTCGAAGCGCCGGTCACCTTCCCTTACGTCCCAGGCCTCCTCTCGTTCCGCGAGATTCCGGCGCTAGCGTTGGCGTTTGAGCGCCTGCGGAGCGAGCCAGACCTGCTGCTCGTGGATGGACACGGGTACGCGCACCCGCGGAGCTTCGGTCTCGCCTGCCACCTCGGTCTTCTGACCGGCCTACCCACCATCGGTTGCGCGAAGAGCCGTCTCTGCGGCGAAGGCGCAGCGCCAGACCTCGAACGCGGCGCAATCAGCGTGCTCCAGGATCGCGGCGAGGTCATCGGCCTCGTGGTGCGGACGAAGGATCGTGTGAAGCCCGTGTTCGTGTCGGTCGGGCACCGCATCGAACTGGCAGAAGCGGCGGACTGGGTGGTGCGCCTCGCGCCGACGCACCGGCTGCCGGAGCCGGCTCGCATCGCGGACCTGCTATCGAAGGGTAAGGAGCCGATGCTGTCACCTGAAACCCGAAACCTGTAACCTAGAGCCAGCGGAGGCATGATGCAAGAGACACGACAGACACTCGACGAACTGCGAGAACGCATAGCGCACGTCCTCCGCCGTCTTTGACGTCCCCAAACTCGAAGCTGAGATAAGCCGGCTCGAAGAAGAGTCCGCACAACAGGGTTTCTGGGACGACCCCCAACAGGCGCAGAAGGCGATGCGCCGTCTCTCCGAACTGAAGGAACAGGCCGCCACCTGGCGTAGCGTTGAAGCAAAGGTCGCCGACCTGGCGGAGATGCTGGATCTCGCACAGGCCGAGAACGACGACGATCTCGCGCAAGCCGTCACGAAGGATACCCAGGCGCTCGCCGAGCAGATCGAGGGCCTCGAGACGGAGCTAGCGTTCTCCGGCGAGTACGACCGCCGTCCCGCCATCCTCGCGATCCACGCCGGCGCCGGCGGCACCGACGCCCAGGACTGGGCCGAGATGTTGCTCCGGATGTACCTCCGCTGGGCCGAGAAGCGCGGCTTCCAGGCCAGCATCATCGACTCAATGCCCGGCGAAGAGGCCGGCATCAAGTCTGCCACCATCGAGATCATCGGTAAGAACGCCTACGGCAACCTCCGCAGCGAGCGCGGCGTCCACCGGCTCGTCCGCATCTCTCCGTTCGACGCCTCGCACGCCCGCCATACCGCCTTCGCGCTCGTCGAGGTGATGCCGGAAGCGGACAGCGAAGCCGAGGTGCAACTGAACCCGGACGACCTCCGCATCGACGTCTTCCGCGCCAGCGGCCACGGCGGCCAGAACGTCCAGAAGAACTCCACGGCGATCCGCATCACCCACATCCCGACTGGCACCGTCGTCGTCTGCCAGAACGAGCGCTCCCAGGGCCGCAACAAGGAGTCCGCGATGAAGGTGCTAGAGGCGCGGCTGCTGCTGATGGAGCTGGCCAAGCAGGCCGAAGCGCAGGCCAAGATCAAGGGCGAGCACATCTCGGCCGGCTGGGGTAACCAGATCCGGTCCTACGTCCTCCAACCGTACAAGATGGTGAAAGACCTGCGATCGGGCTATGAAACGAGCGACACTGACCGCATACTGGACGGAGACATTGACGAACTCTTGCGCGCCTACCAGAAGGCCACAATTGGCGCTTAACACCCCGCTCCGGGCCATCGGCCTGACCCTCGCGCTCGCCGCGCTCGCCCTCCTTGCGATGTCGCACGCACCCGCCGCGAACGCCGCACCCACCGTCACCGACGGCGGCGCCGAGAACATCTTCCCCGAAGGCATCGTCTTCCGGGTGACCGCCGACAGCGACTCCCCGATCGAGGAGATCCGCATCCGCTACAAGGTGCTCCCGGACGGCACGGCCGCCACCGCCGTCCCCGACTTCGAACCGGGCACGCACGTTGAGGCGGAGTGGCAGCTCGAGGGCAACACCAACAACTACCTGCCGCCTGGCACCGTCATCGAGTACCACTGGGAAGTCACTGACGCCGCCGGTGCCACCGCCTCGACTGAGGAGGTGTCCGTCTTCTACGACGACGCGCGCTTCGAGTGGACACCCGTCGCGGGCGGCGGCGTCACGATCTACTACTATTCCGGCTCCCCTGAAGACGCCCAGGAGATGCACGACGTCGCCCTCGAGAAAGTCGCCGAGATGTCCGCGCTGCTCGACACCACCGTCCCCTTCGAGGTGCTCGTCTGGACCTACGCCTCCGTTGACGACATGCGGCCCGCCCTCCAACGCCGCAGCCCCACGTTCGACAGCCAGATCGTCACGGCAGGCGTGCGCGTCTCCTCGAACACGGTGCTCGTGCTGGGCAACGCCTCGTTCGATACCCTTCGCCACGAACTGACCCACGTCGTCACGAAGCAGGCCGGCGAGAGCGCGCTCGGCACACTCCCGTCCTGGCTCGACGAAGGCACCGCCGTCTACGGGCAGTCCGATCCCGGCGGCTTCGGCGACGCGATCACGAGCGCGATCCTTGCCGGCGAGGTGCTTTCCGTCCGCGAGATCAGCGCCTACCCCGGCGACCCCGCGAAGGTGACGCTCTTCTACGGCGAAGGCTGGAGCCTGGTGATGTACCTCGTCGATGAGTACGGCGAGGCGAAGTTCGCCGAACTCTACGCCACGATCAAGAGCGGCAACCGCATCGGCCCCGCGCTGGAGGCAGTCTACGGCTTCAACGAGGACGGCCTCGAGAACGAGTGGCGCGTCGCCAACGGCCTCGAAGAGCGCGACATCTCGGAGGAGACAGATCCACCGGAGGACGGCGATCCCGTGACGGAACGCAGCGATGACGGCGACAGCGGCGGTTCATCCGTCGTCCTGATCGCGCTGGGCATCATCTTCCTCGCCGCGGTCGTCGGTGTCGGCGGCGTTCTGGCCGCGCGCCGGATGTCCTAGGCCACTCGGGGGTCAGGCTCTCAGCCTGACTCACGCACCGTCGAGGAACGCCAGCAGCTCGTCCGCCACCGCGTCCGGCCGCTCCATCGGCGCCAGGTGACCGGCATCCGGGATCGTGACTAGGCGAGCGTTCGGCATCCGCCCCGTGACGCCCTCGCACACCATGTTCAGGAACCCCTCCGTCGACTCGCTGCGCATGACCAGCGCCGGCACCGTGATGTCCGGCAGCACCGACCAGATGTCCAGCGAGCCGCTGTTCGCGAAGATCTCGCCCTCGATCGCGCCGGGGCACTTCAGCTCGATCGTCCCGTCTTCCAGGCGGAACGCACCCTCCTCGGCGTAGAGGCGCAGCAGGTCGTCGCGCCAGAGCTTGAACGTCGGCCGCTGCCGGTACTGCTCGATCAGCGCCTCGGGACTCTCGAACACCATCCGCCGCTTGCGTGCCCCCGCCGACATCTCGCTGCGCCGCTTCTCATCCGGGTGGAAGCCGCCGGGCATGACGATCGGCTCGAAGACAGCGATGCGGGAGAACGTGCCCGGGTGGTGCCCTTCCACGAACAGCCCCGCCTCCGCACCCGAGGAGTGCCCGACGAACGGCAACCCCGCCAGACCCCGGTACGCGAGGAACGCGCGCAGGTCTTCCGCAAGTTTCTGCCAATGGTAGTTCCGTTCCGTCGCCTCGGGCTTGTCGGAGTCGCCGTGGCCGCGCGCATCGTACGCGTACACCTCGAACCCGGCCTCCGCCAGCCGCTCCGCGATCGGCTGCCACAGCCGCGCCAGGAACCCCGTCGCGTGGTTGAGGACGATCGGCCCGCGTGAGGTGTCCTCGTCTCGCCATGTCAGGTAGTGCAGCCGCAAGCCGTTGACGTCCGTGAAGGCGGACTCAGCTTGCACGGCGAAGTTCGTTTCGGAGTTTCGACCGTTTGGAATACGTCATAATTCTCGAATCACGGCGTATAGGTGATCGCCGGGATCATCCCCCGATCGAACTCCCCGAGCCGCTCCGGCCCCAGCGCCTCCACCCGCGCGAGCGTCGCGCGCACCGCCGTCACCAGCCCCGCCACGTCCACCCCCAGCGTCGCCGGCCCGTACGCCGCGAGCAGCCGCTCTACGTCGCCGAGCACCTTCACCACCCCCGCGTAATTCCCCCGCAGCAGGTGGTGGTACCCCGCCGCCGCCTTGATCAGCCCCTGGTAAAAGTTCGCCAGCGTCGCCTCATCCCCCTTCGGCCCCGCCTCCCGCCAGATGTCCTCCAGCGTTTCGTGCGCATCATAAAAACGCCATGAATTGAACTGTGCAATCGCGTCGGTGAAGCCTGCCGGAGCGGTGACGGGGGTCGTCAAGCCAAACAGCGCGGCTCTTCGCCGCCGTTGTACGCCGTCATGTCCCCGAACGCCTGCATGACGTTCAGCGGCGCGCCCGGCGGGTTCCCGGCCAGCTCGCTGTAGGCGCGGTGCAGGTTCCCGGCCAGC
>JANLRX010000488.1:0-3955 GCA_031362025.1 Chloroflexota bacterium | reverse complement strand
GCCGAGGCCGCGGGTGGCGACGATGTTCTTTTGGATCTCCGTCGTCCCGCCCTCGATCGTGTTGGCCACCGACCGCAGGTACTGGTACTGCAGGCGGCCCTTCATCGGCGCCCAGTCCGTCCCGCCAGCGAGCTGGCCGTAGAGGCCGAGCAGTTTGAGGCCGGTGTTGGCGATGCGCTGGTTCAGCTCCATGGAGTAGAGCTTGGTGGCGGAGGCTTCGTAGTTGGGGATGAGGCCGCGGTTCTGCATGGTGATGAGGCGGTAGGAGAGCATCATCGAGCACTCGGTCTCGATCAGGCGCTCGGCGAGTTCGAGGCGCATCTTGGGGTTCTGGCCGAGGACGGTCTGGCCGTTGTTCTTGTGCTCGCGGGCGAAGTTGACGAGGTCCTCGACGGACTGGTTCTGCCCAACGGCTGAGCCGATGTTCGAGCGCTCGATGTCGAGCGTGGTGACGGCCATGTACCACCCACGGTTCTCCTCGCCGAGAAGGTTCTTGGCGGGGATGCGCACGTTGTCGAAGAAGACCTCGTTGAACTCGTGGCCGCTGGCCATGTTCATGAGGGGGCGCACGGTGAGGCCGGGGGAGTCCATGGGCACGATGAAGTAGGAGATACCCTTGTGCTTGGGGACGTCGGCGTCGGTGCGGGCGAGGCAGAGCATGTACTTGGACATGTGGGCGAGGGTGGTCCAAATCTTCTGGCCGTTGATGACGTAGTCGTCGCCGTCGCGGACGGCGCGGGTCTTGAGGGAGGCGAGGTCGGAGCCGGACTCGGGCTCGGAGAAGCCCTGGCACCAGATGTCCTGACCGGTGAGGATGCCCGGGATGTAGTCCTGCTTCTGCTCGTCGGAGCCGTAGACGAGGATGGTGGGCCCGAGGACCGCGACGCCGAGCCCGCCGATGTAGATGGGCGAGGGGGCGCGCATGCGGGCGGTCTCCATGTTGTAGACGAACTGCTCCATGATGGTCATCTGGGCGCCGCCGTACTCCTTCGGCCAGGCGGGGGCGACCCAGCCCTTGCCGGCGAGCTTGTTGCGCCAGGTCATGTAAGCGGCGGCGTTGGAGAAGTTGAACCCGCCCCCGCGCAGCTCTTTGGGACACTCGGTCTCGATGAAGTTATGGACTTCCTGGCGAAAGGTCTCTTCAGCGGGGGTGAGTCGAAAGTCCATTTGGGGGCTCCCTATGAATAGTGAATAGTGATTTGTTACGGGGGTCAGTATGGCGGGACGTTAACGTGCGCGTCAAGGTTGGCGCGGGTGGGCCGTTGGAGGGGCGAGACGGTGAGCGAAGGCGGGAGGTTTGGTGGCGATCGGGTGAAGTGGGCCCGGAGCGGCCGATTGCTCCTTGACGCGTTATGGGTGGCTGCCGAACATTTTCACATAAGCATTTTTAGGGAGGGTGGCGCGAGGTCGAGATCCGCTCGGCGCGCCGCCCTCTTGTATTTGGAGAAGGGGCACTTCAATGGATACGAACGGCACATTCGGGGTCAAGAGACCATCTGCACTGGCGGTACTGGCGCTCGCGTTCGTGGTGGCGCTGCTCGCGCTCTCGGCGATGGCGTGGAGCCCGCAGACCGGGTTCGCGGCGGTGGGCGATGTCGATGAGGACGGATTCATCGATGTCCTGGCCGGCGGTGACGACTGCGACGATGGCGACGCGGGGGTCTACCCCGGCGCGCCGGAGATCCCCAACGACGGGATCGACCAGGACTGTGACGGGGCCGATGCGACCTGTCCGGACGCGGACGGCGACGGTCAGTGTGACGACACGGACGCGTGCCCTAACGACGCGGACAACGATGCGGACATCGACGGCGTTTGTGGGGACGTGGATGCCTGCCCATTCGATCCGGCGAACGACGCGGACGGCGATGGGTTGTGCGAGGACATCGATCCCTGCCCGAACGACGCGGGGAACGACGCCGATGGAGACGGGCTTTGCGCCGATGTGGACCCGTGCCCAAATGACCCGGCGAACGACATCGACCGGGACGGTCTTTGCGGGGATGTGGACCCATGCCCAATCGACGCGGTGGAGGACACGGACGGCGACGGGCTCTGCAACGAGGCTGACCCGTGCCCGAACGACGGAGCCAACGATGCGGACGGCGACGGTCTTTGCGCCGATGTCGACCCGTGCCCGAATGATCCGGCGGATGATGCCGATGGTGACGGCCTTTGCGCCGACGTCGATCCGTGCCCGAGCGACCCGACGAACGATGTCGACGGCGACGGGTTGTGCGGAGCCGTGGATCCGTGCCCGAACGACGCAGCGAACGACGTTGACAACGACGGCGTCTGTGGCGATGTGGACTTCTGTCCGAGCGACCCGACGAACGATGTTGATGGCGACGGGTTGTGCGGAGGCGTTGACCCGTGCCCGAACGACGCTGCGAACGACGCTGACAAGGACGGCATCTGCGGCGATGTGGACGCTTGTCCGACGCAGGCCGAGGACCGCGATGGCTTCGAGGACGGCGACGGCTGCCCAGAACCCGGGCCAACCGCGGACACCTGCCTGGGCAAGGCGGCGACGATCGTGGGGACGAACGGGCCGAACTTCCTGTTCGGGACGAACGGGCCTGATGTGATCGTGGCGAAGGGTGGAAACGACCTGATCTTTGGCATGGGCGGCGACGATCTGATCTGCGCCGGCGACGGCTCCGATGTCGTGTTTGCTGGCAATGGGAGCGACCAGGTTGAGGGCGGGAGCGGAGCCGACCTGATCTTTGCGGACAACGGAAATGACCTAGTCAACGCGGGGGACGGCAATGACTCTGTTTACGGCGGGAACGGGGCGGATGTTCTGAACGGGGAGGCGGGGCGCGATTGGCTCGACGGCGGGAACGGTTCAGACGGCTGCGATGGCGGGCCGGGGATCGATGCGGCGTTCCGGTGCGAGGTTGTGGTGAACGTGCCTTAGTACGGCGAATGGCAAGAAAGGGGCGGGCCTGGGGCTCGCCCCTTTTGCGTTGGCGCTATTCGCGGTGTTGGCCCCGGCCCCACCCCGTTTGACAGAGCTGAAGCTCTGTCCGTACGTTCCGGTGGGGGTTCGCTGGCGGGGCTAGGAGCGCCGCAGCTACAGTACGATCATGGTGTTTGAGCGGGTACGGTTCGACCCAGACGGGCGCGGCAGGCTCTGTTGTGCAGTCCGCTTCGCGGAAGGCCCTTCGGCTTCGCTCCCTCCACGGCGGGCAGGCAGGATGAGGGTGTCGCTATTCGCCGAGGCCTTCGCGTGCGCGGAATTCGCGTTCTCGGGCTTCGGCTTCTTCGCGGGCCTCGCGTTCTTCGCGGGATTCGTCGAGCTGGATGAGGCCTTCGTCGGTGGTGCGGAGTTCGGCTTTGAGGCGGGCGCCGAGGACGCCGTAGTGGTCGCTCCCGAGGTAGTGGAGGGGGCGGTAGTTGGGGTCGTCGAGGGACCAGGTGTCGTCGTAGGCTTCTTCGTCGACCTGGGCGACGAGGATGCGGCCGACGAAGAGGGTGTGGTCGCCGATGCGGTGGGTGTCTTCGAGGCCGCACTCGAGCCAGGCGATGCAGTTGTCGAGCAGGGGAACGTCGATCTTGGCGGCACGGAAGGTGGAGAGGCGGGCGAGTTCTAGCTTGCCGACGTCGAGGCCGGAGACGGTGCCGAAGTACTGGGTGTGGTTCATGAGGTCGCGGGCGGGGAAGTTGAGGGCGAACTGCTCGGAGAAGCGGATCATGTCGTGGGTGAGGCGGCTCTGGTGGACGACGACGCCGACGAGCGGGGGTGTGCGGGAGAGGGGGGTGTGCCAGATGGCGGGCATGACGTCGTTCTTCTTGCGCCACTCGGTGGTGATGAGGGCGACGGGGCCGCCGTTGAGGAGGCGGAGGGATTCGAGTTCGTCGAGGGGTTTGCGGGGCATGGGGATAGCGTAGCGGGTTGGGGGTGAGGGGTGAAGAGTGGTTCGCTTGACCCGCTATGCACGCGGAATTACAG
>JANLRX010000470.1:0-2704 GCA_031362025.1 Chloroflexota bacterium | reverse complement strand
GGTGACCCCGCTACCCCAGAATCGCCTTCGCCGCCGTCGTCCTCACCCTCATCTGGGTCAGCTACGCGACGCGATACTAAGGCGAGTCGACATCGACCCACCCGATGATGTTCTGGATCGGCACGAACCAACCCTGCCGTGAATCGGAGCTGTTTTGCCTGTTGTCGCCCATCACGAAGTAGCACGCGGTTCGCTCGCACGGGTCGTAGGACAGCGACTCTCCGTAGAAGAGAGGTTCGCTGCCCTGCGACGGGCTGGGCGCGTACTTGACCTTGTGAGGGACTTCGAACACACACGAGTCACCACATGTCGTGATTCCCTGTATATACGGCTCTCTCAGCGTGACCCCGTCAATGATCACTTCATGCGCCTCCGGGTCAATCTCGAGCGTCTCGTCGGGGAGCCCAATTACCCGTTTCGCGTAGATGCGTACAGCGTACGTCTCTCCGGACTGTCGATCGTGCTCAAACGGGGAGATGGGGGATGCGAAAACGATGATGTCTCCGCGCTCCACTGGTCGGTCGAACTGGAGAACCTCAACCTCATCTCCATCCGACAAAGTCGGCTCCATGCTCGCGCCCTCCACCCGGAAAGTCGTCACAACCTTGCCGCCGTCGGAATCACCAGAACACCCGACAGCAAGCACCAACACACCAAAAAGCAGTAGATATTTCAGCAAGCGCGTCCTCGGCAGGAGTCTACCACTCGCCAAATTGAGCGCCGGATAAGTTATGATTTCCCTTGGAACGGAGGGTCCACACATGAACGGTAGCAATGAAGTCGTCCTCGTCGGCGCCGTGCGCACAGCAATCGGCACCTTCGGCGGAGCGTTTGTAGACACGCCAGCCCCCCAGCTCGGCGCCGCGGTCATCATCGAAGCGCTCCGCCGCGCCAACGTTAAGCCCGAGCAGGTCGACGAGGTCATCTTCGGAAACGTCCTCTCCGCCGGCATCGGCATGAACCCCGCTCGACAGGCCTCCATCGCTGCCGGCCTCCCCGACAGCGTTCCCTGCATGACCGTGAACAAAGTCTGCGGTTCCGGCCTCAAGACCGTCGCCCTCGCCGCCCAGTCCATCCTCCTCGGCGACGCGGACATCGTCGTCGCCGGCGGCATGGAGAACATGTCCGCTTCCCCGTACCTCCTGCCCAAGGCCCGCAACGGCTACAAGATGGGCCACGGCGAAGTCCTCGACCACATGATCAAGGACGGCCTCTGGTGCGCTCTCGCCGACTGCCACATGGGCGTCACCGCCGAGAACGTCGCCGGTGACTTCGAGATCTCCCGCGCCGACCAGGACGAGTTCTCCTACCAGAGCCAGCAGAAGACCGCCCAGGCCTGGGAGCGCGGCGCTTTCGCCGACGAGATCGTTCCCGTCGAGGTGAAGTCTCGCAAGGGCCCCGTCACCGTCGACCGCGACGAGCACTTCCGCGCCGACACCAGCATCGAAGTTCTCGGGAAGCTGCGCCCCGCCTTCGCCGGAGACGGTTCCGTCACCGCCGGCAACGCCTCCGGCCTGAACGATGGCGCGGCCGCAATCGTCGTCATGTCCCGCAAGAAGGCCGAAGAGCTCGGCGTCGCCCCGATGGGCACCATCCGCTCCTACGCCAGCGCCGGCGTCGCACCGCGCATCATGGGCATCGGCCCCGTGCCGGCCACCCAGAAGGCGCTAGCCAAGTCCGGTCTCGGCATCGGCGACATGGACCTGATCGAGGCCAACGAGGCGTTCGCCGCCCAGTCCCTCGCCGTCGGCCGTGAGCTCGGCTGGGACCCCGAGAAGGTCAACGTCAACGGCGGCGCAATCGCTCTCGGCCACCCCATCGGCGCCAGCGGCACGCGCATCCTCGTCACCCTCCTCCACGAGATGGGTCGCCGGGACGCCCACCACGGCCTCGCCACCCTCTGCATCGGCGGCGGCCAGGGCATCGCCATGGTCGTCGAGCGCCAGAATTGACCCAAAGGGTCATCCCGCGCGGAACTGCGCCCCTTCAGCGCCCTGGGCCACATGCACGCGGGATCTGGGGCGGGGCATGTCTGCTTCACCGGTGAACCGCGCCCCGGGGAACCGCCGGCAGTGCGGCTGCGTCCCCACATTCGTATACTGAGGCTCGTCATGCGAGCCACCCTCCGCGCTATTCCCCAGATCAGCGTGCTCGTCGAATGACCACCGAAATAGACGTCGCTCGCGAGTCTTTCCTCTACTGGCTCCGCGAGACCCACGGCCGCGCCTTCCCGCTGCCTGAAAGTGGAACAGGGCCCGTCACCGTCGCCGACAGCCAGCACTCCCTCGTTCTCGATGCGCGCCCTCTGCCAGCGACCGACAACCCCAACTGGGCCCGCCGCCGCGAGCAACTCGAATCCCTGATCGCCGACGATCTTCCCGCGCGCATCGCCCTGTGGGTTCCCGCCGGCGCAGACCTCCCCCGCGACGAGCCCGCCCTCGGCGAGTTCGTCGCTATGGTCCGCCAGTCCGCCGTCAAGCTTGGTCCCCACGAGCGTTCGTACGTTCCGCTGCCCGCCACCCTGTACCTCCGCAAGACCCAGGACACCGGCGGCGTCATCTCCGTCACCGGCGGCATCAACCCTCACTGGGCCCGCTTCACCGAGCGCGTCCGCGGTGCGTACGACCTCGATTCCACCCAACTCCACCGTCTCCCGGAATCCGACGAGCACCTCGACCGGCTCCTCGCCGAGATCATCGAGCGC
>JANLRX010000441.1:0-7195 GCA_031362025.1 Chloroflexota bacterium | reverse complement strand
CGACAACATCAAGTATGGCAGCGAGCAGTCAGTTTGCGCGGTTGGATTCGAACAACCTGGCTGTCCGAGCACTCTCAGCACCGAGCCGGGAAACATGGTCGGCCCCACGCGACAAGCGCTCCAATGGATCACCGCTAATACTCAGGGTGCGTGCGATGAGTACCGTGAGGTGTTCTCTACCGATCCAGATGACTCGACCCGACTCGCGATGTCCCCATCCTGCAACCGTTTCACAAATACTACATCTCGAAGCTATCGCTTGGTAATCGTGCCCGTCATCGACCATCTATGCAATGGTAGGTGCGACGTCCAGGTGCAGACGCTGGCCCTATTCTTCATCGAGGGGTACTCCTGCAGCGGACAGGGCCAGGGGAACAGCTGCGACGTTATAGGCCGCTATGCAAAGGCCGACACAGACATCGGGGGCATTCTCGGCAGCTTCTCCGACGCGCTGTCAGTGAAGACAGCCCGCCTCGTTGAATGAGTTAACTCGAAACGCTCGCCAACTAAACCCATCCCGCGCTACCATGGCGCCATGAAGCCAGTATCCTTCGGCTCCACAGACCTTCGCGTCTCCAACCTCTGCCTCGGCACCATGCAGTTCGGCTGGACCGCCGACGAACCCGCCTCCTTCGCCGTCATGGACGCTTACGTCGCGGCCGGCGGCAACTTCATCGACACCGCCGATATCTATAGCCGCTAGGCGCCCGGCAACCCCGGCGGCGTCTCCGAAGAGATCATCGGTCGCTGGATGAAGGCTCGGGGCAACCGCGGCTCGCTCGTCGTCGCCACCAAGCTCCGCGGCCAGATGTGGGACGGCCCCGACGGCGAAGGCCTCAGCCGCTCCCACATCGAGCGCGCCGTCGAGGACAGCCTCCGCCGCCTCCAGATCGACACGATCGACCTCTACCAAACCCACTACCCCGACACCGACGTCCCGATCGAAGAGACTCTCACAGTCTTCGGAGAGCTGATCGCCGCCGGCAAGGTCCGGTACATCGGCCTCTCGAACTACACCACCTCCCAGATGCACGAGGCCCTCCAGGTCGCCGAAGCGAAAAACCTCCCGCGCTTCGTCTCTCTCCAGCCGCACTACAACCTCGTCTGGCGCGAAGAGTACGAGAAGACCAAGGCCCAGTTCTGCGTCGAGAACGGGATCGCCGTCATCCCCTACAGCCCGCTCGAAGGCGGCTTCCTCACCGGCAAATATCGCAAAGGCCAGCCCGTGCCCAAATCGCAGCGAGCCGGCGGCGCCCGCACCTTCATGACCGACGAAGGCTTTGCCGTAGTCGACGCCCTCGACGAGATCGCCAACGCCAACAACACTACCATCGCGGCCGTCGCGCTTGCCCTGCTCCTCACCCGCCCCGCCATCACCGCCCCCATCATCGGCGCCAACACCCCCGATCAACTGGTGGACCTCCTGCCGGCGGCGGAGCTGACACTAACCCCGGACGAGATCGATCGCCTAACCCACGCCTCCGAACCCTTCACCCAAAGCAAGCGTTAGCCGACCCGTAGGGACGCAGCACGCGCGGCTCCGGCCCGACCGGCCCGTTATCGTGCGACATCGTTCACAGGGCAACCGTCGAACGTGCACGTGCTGCGTCCGACCACGGGACATCGTGCACCAACTCACCGCACGGGCCCAACCCCCGTTTTCCCACCCCCAAACCCCGTGCCGATAATACAAAGGCCGCCAAATCCGGCCCATATCGCCTATGACAACCCAATCTGACACCGTCTCCGCCCTCGAATCCGACGCCCTCAAGGCGCTCCAGTCCGCCAAGGACAACGATGCGCTGGAGGCGTGGCGACTCGAATACCTCGGGCGCAAGGGCCGCCTCACCCAGCTCCTCCGCGGCCTCACCGACCTCCCGATCGAAGAGCGCCGTACCGTCGGCAGCGCCTCGAACGAGCTCAAGACCCGCCTCGAAGCCGCCCACGAAGCCCGCCGCGAAGAGATCGACCAGGCCCGCCTCGAGCACGTCATCTCCTCCGAGCGTCTCGACGTCACCCTCCCCGGCCCGCCGCTCCCCCGCGGCCGCCTGCACCCCGTCACCCAGACCCTGCGCGACATGCTCGGCGCGTTCGGAGCGATGGGCTTCCAGACCTCCGAAGGCCCCGAGGTCGAGTGGGACTACTACAACTTCGAAGCGCTCCGCATCCCCCAGGACCACCCCGCCCGCGATATGTGGGACACCCTCTGGATCGACTACGAGAAGGACGGCAAACGCCCGATGCTCCTGCGCACCCACACCTCGCCCAACCAGGTGCGGGTGATGGAGAAGCGCGACCCGCCGATCCGCATCGTCGTCCCCGGCAAGTGCTACCGCTTCGAGGCCACGGACGCCACTCACGAGTGGATGCTCACCCAGGTCGAAGGCCTCGCCGTCGATGAGGGCATCAGCATGACCGACCTCAAGGGCACCCTCGCCGAGTTCGCCCGCCGCATGTTCGGCCGCGACCGCCAGGTCGCCTTCCGTTGCTCGTACTTCCCCTTCGTCGAGCCCGGCATGGAGATCAGCATCGACTGCTTCATCTGTCGCGGCGCCGGCTGCCGCACCTGCCACCAGTCCGGCTGGATCGAGATCCTCGGCGCAGGCATGGTTCACCCCGAAATCCTCACCAACATGGGCTACGACGCCGAGTGCTACACCGGCTTCGCGTTCGGCGTCGGCGTCGAGCGCATCGCCCTCCTGCGCTACGGCGTCGACGACATCCGCCACTTCTACGCTAACGACCTGCGCTTCTTGCGCCAGTTCTGAGGACAAATGCGCGTACCGCTCCGCTGGCTTAGCGAATACGTTGACCTGACCGTCGATCCGAAGGAGCTCGCCCGTCGCCTGACGGTCGCCGGCGCCGAGGTCGGCGAGATCATCACGTCCGGCACTTGGGACAACATCGTCGTCGGCCACGTCGAGAAGGTCGAGAAGCACCCCGACGCCGACCGCCTCGTCCTCGCCACCGTCAGCACCGGCACCGAGACCCACCGCGTCGTCTGCGGCGCGCCCAACGTCAAAGCCGGCCAGAACATCGCCTACGCGGAGATCGGCGCCCGCCTCATCGACGGCCACACCGGCGAGCCAACGAAGCTCAAAAAGTCCAAGATCCGCGGCGTCGAGTCCGAGGGCATGATCTGCTCCGAGAAGGAGCTCGGCATCTCCGACGAGCACACCGGCATCCTCGTCCTCCCCGACAACGCCACCGTCGGCCAGCTCATCCGCGACGTCATCGGCGACACCATCTTCGACATCGAAGTCACCGCCAACCGCCCGGACCTCCTCTCGATCCTGGGCGTTGCCCGGGAAGTCGCCGCCCTCACCGGCCAGAAGTGGCGCGACCCGCCGCTCGAATACCCCGAGAGCAAGTCCCCCGCCAAGAAGTTCATCAAGGTCGAGATCATGGACCCCGACCTCTGCCCTCGCTACATCGCTTCGATCGTCGAGAACGTCACCGTCGGCGAATCACCCCCCTGGATGCAGGAGCGCCTCATCGCGGCCGGCATGCGCCCCATCAATAACGTAGTCGACATAACCAACTACGTGATGCTGGAGCTCGGCCAGCCCCTTCACGCCTTCGACTACGACAAGGTGCGCGGCAAGAAGATCATCGTCCGCCGCGCCGAACCCGGCGAGAAGCTCCGCCTCCTCACCGAGGACGAAGACCGCACTCTCTCCCCAGACATGCTGCTCATCTGCGACGCGGAAGGCGCAACCGCCGTCGCCGGCGTCATGGGCGGCGGGGACAGCGAGGTCTCGCCCCAAACGAAGACCATCCTCCTCGAAGCGGCGAACTTCAACGGCCCCAGCGTTCGCCGCGCCGCCCAGGTCCTCAAGATCCGCACCGACGCCTCCACACGCTTCGAGAAGGGCCTCAGCCGCGATCTCCCGGCCATGGGCACCGCCCGCGCCATGAAGCTGCTGGTCGAGCTCTGTGGTGGCAAAGCAGCGGAAGGTCACGTCGACGTCTACCCCCGCAAGGCCAAGGAACAGCGTGTCACCCTCACGATGGAGCGCCTCGCCCGCGTCCTCGGCCTCGACCTGCCCACCTCGCAGGTGCGCACGGTGCTCACGTCGCTTGGGTTCACCTGCCGATGGGTGCCGCCGGCCCACTTCATCGTCCGCGTCCCGTACTGGCGCACCGACGTCTCCATCGCCGACGACGTGATCGAAGAGGTTGCCCGCATCATCGGCTACGACCAGCTCCCCACCAGCATGCTCCGCGGCGCCATCCCCGCCTGGATCCCGCAGCCCCTCACCGAGCTCCGCGAGCGTGTCCGCAACGTCATGGCCGACGCCGGCATGCAAGAGGTCATCACCTACTCCATGACCGACCTCGAATCGCTCGCAAAGGTGCTGCCGCGTGAGGAGCTGGCGATCAACAAGCCCCTGAGGATAGCGAACCCCCTCAGCCGCCAGTTCGAGTACGCCCGCACAACCCTTCGGCACAACCTCCTGCAAACGCTCGCCGCCAACATCGGCGGCACCCAGAACCTCATCGAGCTCTTCGAAGCCGCTCGCATCTACATCCCCCGCGAAGACGATCTCCCGCACGAGGTCGAAACACTCACGGGCGTCCTCTCCGGTCGCCACCCGGACCGCTGGGGCCAGCCCACTGGCCCCGAAGCGGACTTCTACGACGCCAAATCCCGCCTCGAGTTCCTCTTCACCGATCGCCGCGTTCAAACCGACTATCGCGACGCCAACGACTTCGCCTACCTGCCCGGCCGCACCGCCGAAGTCTTCGTGCGCGACACTCGCATCGGCATCGTCGGCCAGGTCCACCCCCGCGTCGCCACCGGCTTCGACATCAACCGCGACGTCGTCATGTTCGAAGTTGACCTCGAAGCGCTGCTCCCACACGTCCCCGAAGGCGTCGAGTACAAGCCCATCTCCCCGTATCCGCCGGTCGAGCAGGACCTCGCCATCATCGTCGACGCCGACGTCCCCGCCGCCCGCGCCATCGAGATCATCAAGGGTTCACCGCTCGTCGCCGCCGTCCGCACCTTCGACGTCTACACCGGCGACCCAATACCGGCCGGCAAGAAGTCGCTCGCCTTCGCCATCACCTACCAGTCGCCGAAAGACACACTCACCGACGCCGACGTCGCCAAACAGCGCACGAAAATCCTCGAACGCCTCAAGCGCGACCTAAACGCCGAACTCCGCACCTAACCTCGCACCAGGGGCCTGCCCGCCCATTCTGTAGGGGCGCAGCACCCGTGAACGCGGATTTCCGTCAGCCCAGGAACACATCCGGCCACAGAATGCGCTCCCGATTTCGCACGTGCCACGCCCAACGCCGCCACGCCTACTACGCCACGGACTCCGGGCAAACTCTCATCGGCTCATCCTAATGACGCAAACCAGTACACAACCCAGACGAGCACCGCGGCGATGAACAGCCACCCCAGCCAGCGCCGGATCCCGCCACGACCTGTTCGCCGCGGAAGCATCGCGTGCTTCTGGGCCTCCATCTCGAGAGCTTCCAGCTTCGCCTGTGCCCTCGCGGCGGCGGTCAGTCGCTTCGACCTGGTGAGGGTCGAATACCATGCGCAAATTGTACTCCCGCCGGGCAAAGAAAAACGGAGGCGTCTCCGCCTCCGTCGTATTTCCGCTAAAGCCTGACTATGCCGGCGCGAGAGCCGCTTGCGCCTGTTCGGCGATCTTGCCGAACGCTGCGTCGTCCCGCACCGCCAGATCCGCCAGGATCTTCCGGTCCACTTCGATCCCGGCTTTGTTCAGACCGTTGATCAACCGCGAGTAGCTCATCCCGTGCAGCCGCGCCGCCGCATTGATCCGCTGGATCCACAACCGCCGGAAGTCGCCCTTCCGGTCTTTCCGGTGCTCGTAAGCGTACCGGAGCGCGTGCATGACGGACTCATTCGCCCGCTTAAATACCTTGTGTCGTATCCCACGATGGCCCTTGGCCATCTTGATGATCTTCTTATGGCGGCGACGTGTGACTACTCCGCCCTTTGCTCGTGGCATTGTACTTACTCCTGGAAGTGCTTACGCGTACGGCATCAACTTCCGCAGGCGCTTGATCATGTGATCGGACACTTCTAGCTTACCAGCGATGTCCCTTAGCGTCTCGCCACGCTTCTTGCGGCGGAAGTTGTTCCGGCCGATCTTCAGACGCATAAACTTCCCGCTCGCCGTCACCGTCAACCGGCTCTTGGCGCTCGAGTGCGTCTTCATCTTGTACTTCTTGACCTTCTTCATTTTAGTCAACTTTTTCCTCTTTTCCCTCAACCGCTGCCGGTGCTTCCGGTTCCGCCGCCACAACTTCCGCCGTTCCGTTGGCCGAAGGGGCCGCCTCTGCCGGAGCCTCCGCCTTCGCGGGTTCCACCGCTGCCTCAACGGGAGCCGCGACCGGAGTTTCCTCCGCCTTCGGCGCCGGGGCTTCCGTCTTCACTGGTTCCGCGACTGCCGCTTCAGCCTTCGCCAAAGCTACTGCCACGGCGCCATCGCCTGCCGGTTCCGCAGCCACAGCCTTCGCTGTTGCCGCCGCCTTCATCGGCCTTTCCGGCTTCTCCGGTTTTTCTACCTTCTTCGCAGTCGGGGTCATGATCACCGTCAGGAAGCGTCCCTCCATCCCCGGCGGCTTCTCGATGGTCGCGAGATCACCGATGCCTTTCAGCGCCTTGTCGAGCACTTCTTGCCCGATCTCCGGGTGGGAGAGTTCGCGGCCGCGGAACATGACCGAGAGCTTCACCTTGTCGCCCTCTGCCAGGAGCCGCCCGGCGATCCTCACCTTCAAGTCGATATCATGTTGTCCGGTCCGGGGCCGCATCCGCACCTCGTGGATCATCGTCCCCTTCTGGTGCTTACGCCCTTCCCGTTCCTTCTTCGCCTGCTCGTACTTCCACTTCCCGTAATCGAGGATGCGGCAGACGGGCGGGTTCCCGTTCGAGTCAACCTCAACCAGATCGAGGCCAGCCTCACGGGCGCGCTGCATCGCCTCCGGAAATGGGATCACGCCGTAATTTTCGGCGTTGGGGCCAATTACACGGACCTCACGCGCGCGGATCCGTTCGTTCACACGAAGCTCGCGGGCGATAGTCAGTTTCCCTCAGTGATGCGTGACTGCACAGTTATGGACGGATTCTAGCACAATCGTTCCCCGCGCATCAACGCAAATGTACCCACGTGGGCGCCAGCCCACCCTCATCCTGAGCCTGTCGAAGGGC
>JANLRX010000407.1:0-1903 GCA_031362025.1 Chloroflexota bacterium | reverse complement strand
TATGTTTATCAACAAATGACCAATAAATCGTCCGGCTACCCGCTGGACAGGTGAAGGGAGGTGACTAAGAATATGGCCATCGTTTCTCCCGAACGGTTGAGCCGGCCGGCAGTGGGGGCCCCTATGCGCAAGTCACTGGATGAGTTCCTGACCTTCTTGTCTATTGAAAAGGGCAGTTCCGCCAACACTGTCGCCGCCTACCGAAATGACCTCCAGCAGCTCGCCGACTTCATTGGCGGCCGTAACGGCTCGGACGGTTGGGGCCTCGTGGACCGCTCCCGCGTGCAGGACTTCATCCTGGACCTCAAGGAGCGCGGTTACACCGAGACCTCCGTCGCCCGCAAAGTCGCGGCCGTCCGCTCCTTCTACAGCTTCCTCAGCTCGGAAGGGATCGTTGCATTGAACCCGACCGAGGGGCTGAGTTCGCCGCGGGTGGGTAAGACCCTCCCCAAGGCGATCTCTCCCAATGAAGTCGACGAGCTCCTGGAACAGCCAGGGCGCCGTGCCACCCCGGAGGCCAAGCGCGACCGCGCGATGCTGGAACTGCTGTACGCAACCGGCATGCGCGTGACCGAGCTTGTCTCCCTGGACATGACGAACCTCAACCTCGATCCTCGGGCTCCTTACGTCCGCTGCCTGGGCAAGGGCGCAAAGGAACGCGCGATCCCGATCCACGACCAGGCCCTCGAAGTCCTCAACGACTACCTGGACGAAGGACGCCCTCTGCTCGTCCGCAACAAGGATGAGCAAGCGTTGTTCGTGAACCGCCGTGGTGAGCGTCTCACTCGCCAGGGTTTCTGGTTGATCCTGAAAGGCTACGCGAAAGCGGCGAACTTGAGCCCGAGCATTACGCCGCACACCCTGCGGCACTCTTTCGCGACACACATGCTCCGTGGCGGCATGCCGCTGCGGAACGTCCAGGAGATGCTGGGACACGCCAACATCTCGACGACCCAGGTGTACACCCACCTGACCAGTGAATACGTACGCGAGGTGTATGAGCGGGCACATCCCCGCGCACAGTAGCGTTCGTAGCAAAGGTGTGATTGGGCAGAGGGCGGCCGGACTTGTACTGGCCGCCCTCTGTTTCGTTTTCGCCCTGGCGCTCACGTCCTGCGGCGACGACGACGGCCCCTCGCCAACGCCGACGGAGAGCAGCACCCCGAGCCCAACGGCAACGAAGCGCCCGACGGCCAGCCCCTCTCCAACGCCCGAACCATTGGCCGAGCCGCCCGCGCGCGACCTGCTGGACCTCGCACGCCGCTTCTACGGATACGACGGGCCGGACGTTGCGCGGACGGAACCGCTGGGCCACCACATCGGCGACCAGGTAGCGTTCGCGATGCTGGACCTCGATCTTGTCGAGGAGTACGACATCACGGCGACCCTTCGGGCGATCACCGACCACGCTTACTTCTTCGTCGAAGATGGGACATCGTACTCGCAGTCGGACGTGGACGCCTCAGCGGAGGACTTCGAAGCGGTCGTTTGGCCGACGGTCACGGGGGCGTTCGGCCTGCCCGCGATACCGGGCGTAGACGGCGACCCGCGGATCACGATCCTGAACGGGGACCTGCGCGGCGCCGGCGGTTTCGTCGCCGGTTCGGACGGGTACCCGGAGGAGGCCGTCCCGCGCAGCAACGAGCGCGAGATGCTCTACGTGGATGCGTCGGCGCTGGGTAGCCCGGAGTTCTACAACCCGCTGGTCTCACACGAGCTGCAGCACCTGATCCACCAGAACGGCGACCTGAACGAAGAGTCCTGGGTCAACGAGGGGCTCTCCGAAGTGGCGTGGGAGATGGGCGGCGGCGGCACCGACGGTCTCTTCGACTTCCTGGACAACCCCGACACGCAGCTGAACGACTGGCCGGTGGAAGACCAGTTGGGCTTGCGCCGACCCAAT
>JANLRX010000371.1:0-2120 GCA_031362025.1 Chloroflexota bacterium | reverse complement strand
CGCGGTACGGCGAGTCGGCTGTGCGCATGATCTCGGAGACAGGCGGACGGCTGCTCTGGCAAGCACGGGCCGACCAGATCCTGATCGGCGACGCGGACGAGGACTGGGATACCGTTCTGCTTGTCGAGTACCCCTCTCGCAAGGCGTTTCTTGAGATGGTGTCTCGTCCGAACTACATGAAGAGTCACGAGCACCGCGAGGCTGGTCTCGAGCGGACTATCGTAATCGCCTGCTCTCCCACGGAGAGAGGCGGCGCGCGATGACAACGAACGGTCAGAAGCGGCGCAACGTCCTCTTCATCACGACGGACCAGATGCGCTACGACTCTCTCCAGTGCAACGGCGGACTCATCGCGCGGACGCCGGTGGCGAACAAGCTGGCCGCGGAGGGGATCAACTACCGGCGGGCACACAACCAGAACGTCGTCTGTATGCCTGCCCGCTCGTCCATGATCACGGGCCAGTACGTCCGCACACACGGCGTGTTCGCGAACGGGGTGCCCCTTCCGGAGGACGCGCCGAGCATCGCGGGGCACCTGAATGAGAACGGCTATCGCACGGCGCTCATCGGCAAAGCGCACTTCCAGCCGGCGTTTGACCTGACGGGCCGCTGGCAGGAGAACCGACTCGCCCGGGAGAACTCGACCGGCCCTTATCGGGGCTTCGAGTACATGGAGCTGGCGATGCACGGCCCGCAGCCGCAGTGGCACTACGGGAAGTGGCTACAGGAGAACCACCCGGCGTATGTCAGCGGCTTCTATCAGCTCTTTACGTCGAAGGGTATGAATGAAGAGGGCGGCGGCGACACCGAAGCGCCCGAGGTGAAGTTCAACCCGCTGCCGCGCGAGTTCTACCACACGGACTGGGTGGCCGAGCGAACGAAACGCTGGATTGACTCGCTGGACGGCGAACAGCCGTTCTTCCTCTGGATGTCGTTCCCGGACCCACACCACCCATGGGACCCGCCGGCGAGCGAGATCGGACGCGTGAACTGGCGCGACCTTGACCTCCCGGCCGGCCACCCCGGCACCGTCGAGAAGTGCGAGGAGATTCTGGCGCAGAAGCCGGAACACTGGCTCGCGTACTACCAGGGCCGCTTCCGCAACGTCGAGGGTGGACCAGCGCGCTTCGTCCCGAAGCTGATGACGCACGACCAGGTGCGCGAGGTCAACGCGATGACGCACATCCAGAACGAGCTGATCGACGAAGCGTGTGGCGCCGTCATCAAGCGCATCGAGGACCGTGGCTGGGGCGACGACACCGACATCTTCTTCACGACGGATCACGGTGAGCTGCAAGGCGACTACGGACTGATGTTCAAGGGTCCGTACCACACCGACGCCCTGATGCGAATCCCGATGATCTGGCGACCGGCGCCGTCTGCCGGAGTCGCTCCGGCGGACGTAAGCGACGCCGTTGGTCAGGTGGACTTGGCACCAACGTTTTGCGAGATCGCTGGCGTGCCAATACCGGAGTGGGTGGAGGGCAAACCGCTGCCGACGGTACCGGGCTCCGGCGGTCATGAGCGCATGATCACGGAGTGGGACAGCCAGTTCCCGGCGTACGGCATGCACCTCCGCACGATCTACCGCGACGGCATCGTCTGCACCGTGTACGAGCGCAGCAGCCGCGAACCTAACGGCCTGACTGCAGACGTCATTCCGCTGCCAAAGTTCCGGATGCCGGAGACGGACATCTTCTATGAAGGCACGGAAGGCGAAATGTACAAGCTGGACGACGACCCGCACCAGTGGAGCAACCTCTGGAACGATGCGAAGTACGACACGCTTAAGAAGGAACTCATCGACGACTTGTACGCCAACCTCCCGAAGGGGCGAGAGACGCTGCTGACGGTAGACGCGCCAGCGTAGAGAAGAACCTAGAACTAAGAACCTAGAACCTATCTGACGGGGGACACAAATGGCATCGCTTGAACTAACGATCTTGGGGACTGGAAGCCCGGTACACGCTCCGCACCGGTTCGGGAACGCCCAGGTGATCTCGGGCGGCGGCGTGAATATATTGGTCGATGTCGGCTGGGGTGCGACGGTGCGGCTGTTTCAGTCCACCATCACGCCACAGGGTGTCGACGCAGTGTTCGTCACCCACCTGCATTCGGAC
>JANLRX010000097.1:0-7237 GCA_031362025.1 Chloroflexota bacterium | reverse complement strand
GCTTAGATCCGGACTCAATCAGACGGCCCCAGATATGCGCTCCACTCGCCCCGAACACTAACTCCGGCCAAAACGAGAAAACCGCACCGACATTAATCAAACACCAGATACGAAGCGCCAAAGTCGATCAAACCCGGTATGCTTGCCCCACAAACTTCCGGAGGTGCCCCATGACCGAATACGCCGACCTGCTCTTCGAAAAGAGCGATCACGTCGCCACCATCACCCTCAACCGCCCGGACCGCCTTAACGCGATCTCCGGCCCGATGCTCGACTCCTTCTCCCGCGCCTTCCAGGACGCCGACCGTGACCGCGACGTACGCGTGATCATCCTCACCGGCGCGGGCCGCGGCTTCTGCGCCGGCCTTGACCTGAAGGACCTGACCGCCGGCACTGGCATCGGTTCCAACGGCGGTGGCAACGCCCTGCTCGCCCGCTTCGACCTCAACAACAGCCCGCCGATCGTCCTCCACAACACCGACAAGCCCGTCATCTGCGCGCTCAACGGCCCCGCTGCCGGCTACGGCATGGACCTGGCGCTCGGTGCCGACATCCGCATCGCCTCGACCGACGCCAAGCTCGCGGCGGTGTTCGCCAAGCGTGGCGTGCTGCCGGAGAGCGGCGGCTCGTGGCTGCTCCCGCGGCTGCTCGGCTGGCCGAAGGCGGCAGAGATCGCCTTCCGCGGCCAAACGCTGAGCGCGCAGGAGTGCCTCGACGTCGGGCTCGTGAACCACGTCGTGGAGCCGGATCGCCTGATGCCGTTCGCGAACGAGATGGCGGAAGAGATCGCCGCCGGGGCTCCGCTCGCCGTGCAAGCCACGAAGCGCATGATGCGCCTCGGCCTCGACGAGACGTTCGAGGCGAACGTGCACCACGTCTACCTGCAACTCTTGCCGCTCTTACAAACGAAGGACTTCGCGGAGGGAGTGCAAGCGTTCATCCAGAAGCGCGCCCCGCAGTTCACGGGGAAGTAGCGCTCTATGGGCGTTGAAGAGTGTCAAACGTGCAGCTCGCTGGAGATGGCTGGTTTCACGCGGGATGAGTTTCCGCCCGAGTGGGAACAGTACAGGAATAGTCCAAAGTGCCCCGGCGTGTACAAGGGAATCACGAACCAGTACTACGTCTATGTCATTGAATTGGATAAGGCCGCCTACCCTGACGCAGACAAGCCATGCGTTTATGTTGGCCAGAGCGCGAATTGCCCTTATGTGCGTGCGATCCAACACAAGATCGGGCGCCACAAGCGCGTCACCGATGCCGAGACCAACGGGGTGAGACTCCTATACTCCCTCTACAAGAACCGGGGGCCGTATTCCACCGAACTCCAATCGAAGACAGCCGAGAGCGCAGTCGCTGCCAAGCTGAGGAAGCGGGGCTATATCGTGCTAGGCGGTCACTAACGATGAAGTACGGCGTAAACCTCCCTCCCTTCGGTGCCTTCTCGGACCCGCGCGTCGTCGCGAATCTCGCGAAGCAGGCTGAGGATGCGGGGTGGGACGGCTTCTTCCTTTGGGATCACGTCGGGTTCTACGACGACCTCATCGCCGATCCGTGGATCTGCCTGGCGGCGGCGGCCTTGGCAACGTCGACCATCAAGCTCGGGACGATGGTCACACCGCTGGCCCGGCGGCGACCCTCGAAGCTGGCGCGGGAGACAACGACGCTCGATCGCTTGTCGAACGGGCGGCTGATCCTTGGCGTGGGGCTTGGCATCCACCCGGAGGAGTTCGAGCACCTGGGCGAGTCGGCAGACATGAAGGTGCGCGGCGACATGCTCGACGAAGCGCTCGAGGTGCTGACGGGCTTCTGGTCCGGCGAGCCGTTCTCGTACTCGGGGACGCACTACACCGTCGAGAACGTACGGCACCGCCCGACGCCCGTGCAGCCACGCATCCCGGTCTGGGTCGCCGGCATGTGGCCGAACAAACGCCCGTTCCGCCGCGCCGCGAACTGGGACGGTGTGTTCCCGATCGACCCTGCGCTGAAGGGCCTGACGCCGGACGACTTCCGCGATCTCGCCGCCTACATTCAGAAGCACCGCACCAGCAACGAGCCCTTCGAGGTCATCTGCGCAGGCGCGACCTCCGGGCCCGACGACACGGATGCGGTCGTGGCTATGCCGAGGCCGGTGGCACCTGGTGGATGGAGTCCGTCATGCCGGCTCGGGGGCAGCGCGTCGCCGACGGCCCGCCGCGCGTCTAAACCTCAGCAGTCTCCGCCCGGTGTAGGATGAGATCATGGAAAAGTCGGGCTCGAGCGAAGGCCAGTCGGCATCGGAGCTCATCTCGAATAGAATCGCCGAACTCGGGGACTGGCGCGGGGAAACCATCAGCAGAATGCGCAAGCTCATCACGGAGGCTGACCCGGACGTCGTCGAGGAGTGGAAGTGGATGGGCACTCCGATCTGGTCGCACGACGGCATCATCTGCACCGGCGAATCCTACAAGAAGGCCGTCAAGCTTACCTTCGCCAAGGGCGCGTCTCTGAAGGACCCGGCCCGTCTCTTCAATTCAAGCCTCGAAGGAAACGTACGCCGCGCGATCGACATCCATGAGGGAGAACAAGTGGACGAGTCCGCCTTCAAGGCGCTCGTTCGCGAAGCAGTCGCCCTCAACAGTTCTGCCAAGTCGAAACCTTCGAAGAAAGCGAAGTCCTAAGTGCGCCCCTTCCGACCTGTGACGGCACTCATCGGTGTAAGCGTGGTTCTCGTCGCTTTCGCCAGCATCGGGCTTTTGTCCCTCTCGGCGTTCTCGCAGGAACACGAAAGCGGCCCCTCCGTGCCAGGCTGCGGAACCGCGGAGGAGAGGGTTAAGAGTTCGGACATCACTCTCGAAGACGCACAGAAGCTTGTCGACGCTTGCTTGGCGGCCAAACCTGGCGGCTTCGTAAGTCCAACGCCAGGGTCGTCCGAGGATGTAATTACCTTCCCACTTGAGGAGCCCGCGACTATCGCGCTCGAACCGGGCAAGGACTTGGAATTGCCAGCGGGAGCGGATGTCGGGCGGCTGATGGGGCTGAAAGATCTCACCTTCTTCGACATTGCTGGCTCTCGGATTTGGTTTGAAGCCGAGACTTGGGAGCCGTTTATCGAGCAGTCGACGCATGTCGACTCCTCGTACAGGCAAGACATGCGAGGAATTGTAGAGCAACTCATTGACCTATTCCCCGAACATAAGGATTCATATCAGCGCCTCATCGACTCGCACCTCAAGGATGGACTCCTAGAGTCAACACCGAACGAAAGCAAGCAGCCTTGGTTGATTGACGGCTGACGGTTATTCGAGGCTAGTTTGGGGACTAGGGGGACGCCGGCCCTGAACAGATCCGACATCGGGGTGGCGGAGGGCGTCGTTCCGCTCGAAGATGCCTCGACAGTCGCAAGGGCCAAACACGAACGGTTCTGAGGCTAGACCTTTCCGATAAGGCTCTTCAGCAGCGCCCGCGTCCGGCCAAGCGAGGCCATCGCGTCGTCGCCCACAGGGAAGGACGCCGCGAGGAAGTCCGTCGCGCCGGCGGCAGCCAGGGCCCGGATTCCGGCCTCGACCTTCGCTTCGTTGCCGACGATCGCGACTGACGCCGGACCAACGTCCGCGCCTTCCAAGTTCAGCACGCGCTGGTAGTTCGGCAGCGTCCCGTAGATGGCGAACGCTCGTGCCGCCCGCTCTCGCCCGGCGTCCTCGTCGTCCGTCACCGCGATCGGCAGACCAACGACGACGCGCGGCTTCGGGCGCCCGGCAGCTTCCGCGGCCTTGTTGATGCGGGGGACGATGTGCGACTCCAGCGTGTGCGGCCCGGACATCCAGGTAATCGTGCCGTCTGACATCTCGCCCGCCATCCGCAGCATCACGGGGGCCAGCGCCGCAATTAACACCGGCATTTTGCTCGCGTTCGGGACCTGAAGGGCAGCGGCCACCCGGAAGAACTCGCCGCTGAACTGCACGCTGCCCGTGTCAACGAGCGACTTCACGATCGTCAGGTACTCCCGCATGTGGACGGCCGGCCGCTCGTACGACATTCCCCACATCCCCTCAACGACCGGCGCGTGTGAGAGCCCGATGCCCAGGTTGAAGCGGCCGTTCGTCGCTGCGAACGTCGTCAGCGCCTGCTGGGCCATCGCGAAGGGATGCCGCGGGTAGGTCGGGACGACGCAGGTGCCGAACTCGATGCGCGAAGTGCGCTGCCCGGCGAGAGCCACGACCGTGAGCGCGTCCGGGCCAAAGATCTGCGGGTACCAGATGCCGTCGAAGCCGTCGTTCTCGGCGTCAACGGCGCCCTGTACGTGGCCTTCAACGTCCGGCGCACCGCCGTAGAAGATCGAGAGTTTCATGCGTACCTCCAGTTATCAACAAAGAGCCCTTGGCGCAGCGCCGTCTGGCCTTTACCAGGAGCAGGTGAGCAATGAGCATATGCACCCCCTGAGCTAGCTGTCAAAACATCGTTATGCGTCTGTAACGCCCTTTTAACCACGACACGGTTGCAAGTTACGGCAAAGGGTATAGAGTTCAGTCAGGCCGAGTCCCGCCCCATGGCGGGAACGGGGGACCCAACACCGCAAGGGGTTAATCCTCGCCGGATGGCGGGGAGGGGCAGGCAGAGCCTCTCAGCCCTAACCCGACAGCTAACCCCGCAGGCCACTGAGAGGACCGCGACCCTCGCGCCGGGCATCGCCCCCGAAAGCCAGCGCGAGAGCAGGTCCAAAGGAGGATGTCGTGCGCTACTACCCCCAGCGGGCGCGACGAAAGATGGACATCGCCCTGCTTTTAAAGGTGTGTCCCGACTGTCTTGGCGACCTAGTCTTTGAATCGGATTTCTCCGGCGAGCGCTATCGCTGCCTGCAATGCAACTCTCGTACCGTCCCGCGTGACAAGGTTGGCCGCTTGCCGGACATGGCCACGCCGGAGTCCCCGCGCCTCATCGCTTAACCGAAGACGACAGCGTCCGCAGCTTGTCCCACGCAGCCTGCAGATTCTGGGCGTCTCGCTTCATGCCCGCCCACGGATCGCCAGTGCGTGACAGCCGCCGGAAGATGTTTCCGATGTTCCACTTCTGTGGCGTTGCGCGTGGCAGTTCGTCCCAGGCGATCGGCGTGGCAACCGGAGCGCCCGCCTTCGATCGCAGCGTGTACGGCGCCGAGAAGCTCTGCGCGTAGGCGTTGCGCCCCGTGTCGAGGAACAGGCGGCCGGCACGCTTCACCTTGCGCACATCGGTCGTGTAGCGATGTGGCGCGCGCCTGGCAATCGCCTCCGCGGCCTCGTGCGCGAACCGGCGCACCTCGTCGACGTGCAGCTCCGGGACGATTGGCACCACGATGTGCAGTCCCCGCGAACCGGTCGTCTGCAGGTACGGCACCAACCCAATCGCCTCGAGTACAGCTTTCGTGTCCTTCGCTGCCGATCTCACCACGCGGAAGTCCTCGTCGGACGGATCGAGGTCGAACACGACGATGTCGGGCGTCTCCACGGCTGGCACGCGTGACGTCCAGACGTGGAGCACGATGGCCGCCTGGTTCGCCAGGTAGACCAACGTTGCCGCGTTGTTCGCCAGAGGGTGGGTGACTGTCCCGTCTTCCTTGTCCACGGTCACCTGGTCGATCCACTCCGGGAAGTAGTCGGACACGCTCTTCTGGTAGAACCCGTGCTTGCCGATGCCGTCAGGGTAGCGGATCAGCGTCAGAGGGCGCCCCTGCACGTGCGGCAGCATGAACGGCGCGATCTTGCGATAGTACTCGATGACCTGCGCCTTGGTGATGCCGTCGTCCGGAAACAGCACCTTATCCAGGTTCGAGATGGCGATCTCCTGCCCGTCCACGCGCACGGTCTTCTCCACGCCTCCATTATCGAGCACTGGCCATGGGCCCCGCGCAGTGCTACATATGACCTTGAACCGAAGGAGGCGCGCATGTTCAAGAAGATCCTCGTCCCGCTGGACGGCTCCGAAATCGCGGAGACCGTGCTGCCGTTTGTGCAGGAAATCGCGAAGAACACCCAGGGCGAGATCGTGCTCGTCACCGCGATCGCACCGGGCGGCGCGTGGGACGCCACGCTCTCCCTCCAGGTGCTCGACAAGGAAGAAGTGGTCGCCCTGGAGTACCTGAACGAGCAGTCCACCAAGCTCGGCGCGAACGTCACCACCCAGGTCGCCCGCGGAGAGGCCGCCGAGGCGATCCTCAGCGCAGCGGAAAGCGCGAAGGCGGACCTCATCGCGATCGGCACCCACGGCCGTTCCGGGATCACACGCTGGCTCTTCGGCAGCGTCGCCACGAAGATCCTCGAGAACTCATCGGTACCGGTGCTCTTCCTCCGCCCGAAGTCGGGAGAAGACAAGGGCGCGCCCGGCGCCGTCTTCAAGAAGATCCTCGTCCCGATCGATGGCTCCCCCGAGGCGCTGTCCATCCTCCCGGTCGTGGAGGACTTCGCGAAGGCGATGGGTGCCATGCTCGTGCTCTTCCACGCCGTCGCCCCGATCTCCTCCTACCCCGGCTTCGAGACCGCCGCCGTCGCCGGCATCGGCTCCGTCCTCGACGAGCTACAGGAGCAGGCGCGTCAGATCCTCGCCCGAACCGCCGCTGACGTCGAGTCCCGCGGCGTCCAAGTCACCACCGCGATCACGGTCGACCTCGCGATCGACGGCGTCATCCGCGCCGCCGACGACCTGAAGGTGGACCTCATCGCCATCGGCACCAATGGCCGCGGCGGCCTCGGCCGCATGGTTCTTGGCAGCACCGCCGACGGCATCGTCCGCCGCAGCGCCGACGTGCCGTGCCTGGTGGTCAGGTCAAACGAGCCGGACTAAAACGCCCGAGCATCAGTAGCTCGGGGGCTGGGCCGCGAGCACTTTCAGTCCTTCCGGTAGTCGATCAGCTCCTGGCACTCGCCGTCGGTGACTTCGTACACGCGGTTGGCGACGCGCTCGAGGATCGCCGGGTCGTGCGCCGCGCAGAGGATCGTGCCATCGTAACTCTCCAGCACTTCGAGGAGTTTGCGGCGCGTCCCGCGGTCGAGGTGGTTTGTCGGCTCGTCCAGCACGAGGACGTTCGTCGGCTGGATCGTGAGCTTGGCGAGGGCCAGCCGGCTACGCTCGCCGCCCGATAGCATCCGCACAAGCTTGTAGACGTCGTCGCCGCGGAAGAGGAAGTTGCCGAGCACCGTCCGCAGCCGCGTCTCGGACTCGGTTGGGTGGGCCTGCAACACCTCTTCCAGCACCGTGGACTCCGGTTCCAGCGCTTCGTCCTGGTGCT
>JANLRX010000339.1:0-13882 GCA_031362025.1 Chloroflexota bacterium | reverse complement strand
TGCCACAACGACCTGGGCCTCGCCGTCGCCAACAGCCTGACCGCTATCCAGAACGGCGCGCGACAGATCGAGGTGTGTGTGAACGGCATCGGGGAGCGGGCCGGCAACGCCTCGCTGGAAGAGGTCGTGATGAGCATCAAGACCCGGCCGGACTTCTTCCACGTCTCGACGAACATCGACTCCACGCAGATCCACCGCACGAGCCGGCTGGTCACGCAGCTCACCGGGATGACGGTGCAGCCGAACAAGGCGATCGTCGGCGTGAACGCGTTCCGGCACCAGTCCGGTATCCACCAGCACGGCGTGACGAAGATGCGCGAGACATTCGAGATCATCGACCCGGCGGACATCGGCCTCCCCAAGGCGACGGCGCTGGTCCTGAACAAGAACTCCGGCCGCGCCGGCCTGAAGTCCCGGCTGGACGACCTGGGCTATGAGTTGACCAACGCCGAGATCGACAACCTGTTCGCGGCATTCAAGGATCTGGCGGACAAGAAGGGCGAGATCGACGACCGCGACCTCGACGCGCTGGTCTCCGGAGAGCGACGCACAGCGGAGGACGTCTACAAACTGGACCTCCTGCAGGTATCGTGCGGCAACCAGCTCGTCCCGACGGCGACGATCCGGCTAATCGGCCCCGACGGCAAGGAGCACCAGACGACGGCCACAGGCACGGGTCCGGTGGACGCAGCGTTTGAGGCGATCAACCTCCTTATCGGAGTGCCGAACCAGCTTCTCGAGTACGCCGTGAACAGCGTGACCGAAGGCATCGACGCCCAGGGTGAGGTCACCGTGCGCGTGGACGTCGGTGGGCGCACGTTCGTCGGCCGGAACGCGGACACGGACATCGTCGTCGCTTCGGCGAGAGCGCTGATGAACGCCCTCAACCGCGCGATCTCCTACATGCCGGACCACGCAACACGCGAGGTGCTGAGCAACCCATAAGGCGCAGAAGCACGAAGTACGAGAGGCCGGGGAGTGATCCTCGGTCTCTTTTTATTGGCCGACACAGGCAGCGCCAAGCGCTTGATGATATAGCTTGGCATATGGGATAATTACCAAGCGATGAACGATGATACCAAGCGCCTTCGTGAGGCGGCGCGCGACTACGTGGTGGACCCGCCGGTGACGACGATGTCCAGCAAACGGCAGATCACCCTGCCCGCTGAGGTCGTGAGACACCTGGGGCTGAAGCCGGGCGCCAAGCTGGCCGTGTACGTGGTCGACGGAACGATAGTGCTGCGCCATCGGCCGGGGACGTGGCTGGAGTACGTGACCAGCGGCCCGCCGGGTATGACGAAGAACGAGGTCGACGCCTACCTTCGTGAACTGCGGGGGCAGGATGAAGAACATGCGCAGCAAATCGAGGGTGACGCATACATTGCGGCAGACGAGGATTGAGCGCTTCGCGTTCGACACGAACGCGATCATCTACCTCCTGAATCGAGTGGAGCCCTATTTGTCATGGCTGGGACCGATATTCGCCGATGTCGAAGCGGGTAGAAGGGAAGCGGTTGTGTCTGTCGTGACGGAGACGGAGACTCTAATCCACCCCATCAGGTACGGTGACATCAACGAACTCGAGCGGACACGCGCGTTTTTCTCGCATCCGAATCTGAAGGTTGTAGACGCGACGCGGCGCATTGCCTGGCAAGCCGCGCAGATCAGGGCTTCTCTGAACCTTGGCCTCGCAGATTCGATAATCATGGCGACAGCACTGACCAGCGGATGTGACGTAGTTGTTGGCAACGACAAGAAATGCGCGACCCGCTTCGAAGACCTGACCTATCTGTACCTCGACGACGCCGTCCGCCAGCGCTAGCGCCTGCCCGCCGTATACTGGCCCTCGTATGCCCCACTACATCTGCAAGACTTGTGGCGCCCAACACGCCGAGAGCGAACAGCCGCCCGAACGCTGCATTATCTGCGAGGACGAACGGCAGTACGTTGGGCGCGGGGGACAGACGTGGACGACTCTCGACGAGATGCGCGCGGACGGGCGAACGAACCGCATCCGTCCGGTGGACCCGGGCATCGACAGCATCCACACGGAGCCGAGCTTCGCGATCGGGCAGCGGATCCTGCTCGTGCAGACGCCGGGCGGTAACTTCCTCTGGGACATGATCAGCTACATCGACGACGCCACGATTGCAGCGATCCGGGAGCGGGGCGGCGTCCACGGTATCGCGATCTCGCACCCGCACTTCTATGGCGTGGCGGTGGAGTACGCGCACGCCTTCGACGCGCCGATCTACATCCCGGAGGCGGACCGGCAGTGGTTCGTGCGGCCGGACCCGGCGGTGCAGTGGTTTACGGGGGCCGTCGAGGCGTTGCCGGGGGTGACGGTCATCCAGACGGGTGGGCACTTTGAGGGCAGCACGGTCGTCCACTGGGCACAGGGCGTGGAGGGCCGGGGGGCGCTGCTCACCGGCGATAGTATCTCGGTCGCGGCGGACCGGCGCTGGGTGACGTTCATGCGCAGCTACCCGAACTTCATACCGCTGCCGCCAGAGACGATCCGGGGCATCCTGAAGGCGATCGAGCCGTACCCGTTCGACCGGGTGTACGGCGGTTGGTACGGCAACGACGTGCGCGAGGCCGCGAAGGACGCCGTCTGGCGGTCGGCCGAGCGCTACATCCGCTGGACACAGGACGGAAGCGACGATCTCGGGAGGAATGAGACATGATCGAAGACTTGCTCTGGGGTGTGTGGAACGGCATCACCGCCTGGCCGCTACTCATCTTTCACGTGTTTGGGGTATGGGAGCGCTTTCCGGTCTACAACCTCGGCCGTGACGGCGGCTGGTACCAGCTCGGCTTCCTGCTCGGTTCCGGATCCCCCATCCTGGGGCTCTTCGGCAACCGCGCTCGCAAGCGCTGACCGCTCGCGCCATATCCGGCTGCGGTCCGTGCTGTTGGAACATTCTGTCCACACCGTCCGTCTCTTCTGATACACGACTGTAATTTGATTGCCAAAGGGGTTTATCAACACGCGTGGAAAGCCTAATATCCTTAGTGCACAGAAGAGCGGTCGCGCCCAAACTCATCTGACCGCTGCAGGGGGGCCAAAAATGTATTACGACGACCACTACTCCGGCCAGGGGAGGATTAGCTTCTCATCGGTCGCGCTGCTCATTATCTTCGTCTCGGCGTTCGCCCTGATTTTGACCGCGATCATCTGGCAGCCCTGGGCCGATGACGACAAGGCGACCCTCGCACCCGTTGCCGCCGACCAACAGGGTCCGCCGGCTCCTGGCGATACCGCCGCGGTGGATCCCAACGCCATCGTGCCCGACGCCGCGGCCGAGGTTGTGACCGGGCCTTAGCAGTCGGACAGCCACTCAGACACAGTATTCCCGTGATTCTGGCGGAATACGCCCGGAAATCGTCAACCAGCGGGTAACAGAACGCCTTCCCGTGTCCTCTTACATTCGGAGCGCACTTTATCGCGCCCGAGGAGGCACTATGTTCACGAGATTCAAGTTTCTTCCACTCGCGCTGGTAGCGCTGCTGGTACTAATGCTGGCAGCCTGCGGCGGCGGGGGCGACAGCGACACCAGCGGCGATTCCAGCAGCAACGATCCGGCTGGGGACACCGCTGACGACTCGACCAGTTCCGATCCGAACGGCGACGTCGAGGAGATCGACTACGTAACGAACGCGCAGGCCGTGCTCGCACAGTCTGCCGAAGAGTTCGCGACGCAGGACGTCTCGTCGGTACAGGGTGACGTCGTGTTCGACTTCAGCATGGGCACGACCGCGGTCACCGGCAACGCCGACTTCGTGTACCAGGCGCCCGCCGGCATGCACATGTCAATGACCTTCGGCGGCGGCGACAGCCAGAGTCTGCTCGACCTGAGCCAGCTCGGCACGCTGGAAGTGCTCGTCCGTGACGAAGGCGTGTTCATCAACATCGCTCTGCTCGGCGGCTGGGTTGCCCTCTCGCCGGAGGAAGCGGCCGCGTTCAGCGGCGAGTCCGTATCGAACATGATCGCCCGCGGCTCGATGTTCGACTACACGAACTTCATCTCGAACGTTGACGGCGCGACCTACGTTGGCGAGGAAGATATCGATGGCGTGACCACCGTCCACTACACCGTCACGGGCGATCTGGGAACGCTGATCGACTCGTTCGGCGACGCGCTGGGCGCAACCGGCGACAACGCGGTCTCGGGCCAGATCCTCAGCAGCGAGCTGGCCGGCCCGGTGAGCGTCGACGTCTGGATCGGCAAGGACGATTCGCTGCCGTACAAGATGACCGTGAACGGCAGCCTCACCCTTCCGGACGGCACCACCATGGTGATGAACGTGGACTCGACGTTCCACGACTACAACGCCACGGTTACCCTGCCCCCGGCGCCGACGGATGCGATTCCGTTCGTCGAGGCGATGGCGGCCCTGGGCATCCAGCCCCCGGCAGCCCCTACGCAGTAACAGAACGAAACTGGCCTAGCAGTCGGCCATCGACTTACAATAGCCCGCACCACCCAGGGCCCCGGATAGAAACGGGAGAGTCGATGGCCGACTGTTTGTTTTGCAAGATCATCGAAGGCGAGATCCCCTCGGACAAGCTGTACGAGGACGATCTCGTCGTCGCTATCCTGGACATCAACCCGCGCGCGCCCGTTCACTTCATGGTGGTCCCCCGCGAGCACATCGATGACGCCCGCCGCATCGCCGGCGAGCACGGCCCGCTCGTCTCCCGCATGTTCACCGTCGCCACAAAGGTCGCAAAAGAAGAAGGCGTCGCCGAAAGCGGCTACCGCCTCGCGATCAACGTCGGCGACGCCGCCGGGATGACCGTCCACCACCTGCACATGCACTGCATCGGTGGCCGGGAACTGGGGCCGGAGGGTTAGCACTAGCGCCCAACCGCTCGTAGGGGCGCAGCACGTTGGTCATCATAGTGACGTTCCGAATCCTTCAGGTGTATCCGTTTGCCGGACGCGTTTCCGATCGCGCACGTGCTGCGCCCCTACGGATGCCAGTTCCCCCTTGGAGATCGTCCCCTCGCTGCCCTAATCTCTAACCCTTAGCAGGAGGGGGATGCGGATGGGATGGAGGACACTCGCGGCTGCGCTGGATGCCGGAACGGCGATCCGCGCGGCGTTCAACACGGCGTACTTTCTCGGGCGGCTGCATGACGAACGGCGGCGCTCGCGGCTCATGGCGATCGCTGTCCTGGCGATCGTCTCGTTCGGCGCACTGCTGGAGGAGACGGCGCTCCTCGCGCTGGCCACATCGCCTGACACGCAGCCGTCGCTCAATTCGGTGGGCTGGATGGCGCTGCGGGTCGCGCCCTTCGCCGGTGCCGCCGGGATCTCGGCGCTGATCGCCCGCAGGATGGCGTCCCGATGAGGCGCGATGAGAGCATCCTCCGCGCCGCGATCGAACGGGAGGACTGGGAGACGGCGGCGCTCTGCCTTGCGCTGGGTGTGGTCCGAGCGGCCCGTAAGCTCCCACCGGAGACGCTCGAAGAGATGATCGGCCAGCTGACAGACGGGCTCGAGGAGCCGCGGCCACACCGGACAAGGCGGGGACGGCGTCGCGATGCACACTAAGCACGAGGAAGAGTCGCCGCCCGAGTTCTACGCCGGCTCGCTGACGTTTGCCGAACGCGAACGCCTGCCCGCCGCCCGACAGTTCGAGGGCCTGCGAGAGGAGATCGCTGTGCTGCGCGTGAAGCTGCAGACCGCGATCGAGAAGCATCCGGATGACTTGAAACTGCTCACGCACGGCATCGAGACACTGGTACGCGCCGTGAGCGCCCAGTACCGCCTGTCGCCCAAGGCGCGCAAGGACCTCGCGGACAACATGGCGAACCTGCTGAACTCGCTGGGTGACCAGATACTGCCTCCCGATCGCTAGAAGTTCGCCGGATTGTTGCGGTCCTCGTCCCACTTTGCGGGATTGTCGATGATGTACTGACGGACGCGATCCAGCTCGCGCTCATTTCGAATTACCCGCTCATGGTAGCCGCGTTGCCACACCGGTACTCGTTGAGTGCCACGCAGTTCGTTGATCCGTTTCGCCGTCGCCGATTTGTATGCGCGGACAATAGCACCCAACGACCCGGGAGGCACCACCAAACGATCGCGCGGGTTCGAACGTAGGGGCGCAGCACGTGCGATCCCGGATTGATAGTGGTCGTCGGGGACATGACCTGGTCTCGGAATCGCGCCTCGATTTCCCACGTGCTGCGCCCCTACGGGATCCCGGGTCAGCCAGACGATTCCGTGCACGTGATTCGGCATCGCGACGAATGTGTCGCCTCGGGCGCCCCGGCTGTATTTCCCAATGTGCTTCCAAATCCGCTCCAGAATGGCGTTCTCACCTTCTCCAAAATCGCACTGACGTCCGTACGAACAGATGGTCACGAAGTAAGCGCCGCACGACCGGTAGTCGTGTCCAGGCAGGCGAATGGAACGTCGGCTCATGGCGGCAGGGTAGAACGGCCACGTCTTTGGGCGGAAGATGGAACCGGCACTAATTTAGAACAAACATCCTGAATTTGACCATAAGCATATTGACTCCGTAGAACTCCCGTTCTAATCTATCTCGCACGGATGTTCGCAATGAGTCAGTCACTTGAGCACGCAGTCGCAAGGTTTCGCAGCCACCCCGGTGACGGGGCCGGGGCGGTTGACGCCCGCGTCTCTGCCGCCGCCTTTCGGGCCGCGGTGGAGCAGCGGATGCAAAACCTTGAACGCGACATCGGCGAGCTCAAGAGCCGGCTCAACGGACTCATCTTTGTGGTGCTCGGGGCCGTCATCACGCAGCTCATCTTGAAGGTGACCGCGTGATGATGGCCCCGCTACCCGCCCTCCGCCCGTACCAGGCCGACGCCGCCCGCGCGATCGTTGACTCCGTGCTCAACGGGCGCGGCCTAACGATTACCGTGGTCATGGCGAGGCAGGCCGGCAAGAACGAGCTTTCCGCGCAGACGGAGCTGTTCCTCCTTTCGAAGTATTCGCAACGCAGCATCGACGGCGTGAAGTGCGCGCCCACGTTCGTCCCCCAGGCAACGATCAGCATGCGCCGCCTCTGGTCGCGGATCGGCCAGTCCGGCGTGGCTGAGATGGCGGCGCGCGACGAGGGCCGGGCCGTACGCGTGGGCCTCGCCCGCATCATCTTCCTTTCGGCGGAACCGGGAGCGAACGTCGTCGGCCACACCGCCGCCCTCCTGCTGAAGGTAGACGAAGCGCAGGACATCGACTCCGAGAAGTTCGACCGCGAGTTCCGCCCGATGGCAGCGACGACCGGCGCGACGACCGTGTACTACGGCACGCCGTGGGACGACTCGTCGTTGCTCGAGCGCACAGTCCAGCACAACCTCGAACTCCAGCGCACCGACGGCGTTCAGCGCCACTTCCAGGCCGACTGGACCGAAGTCGCCGCATACAACCCGACCTACGCTCGCTACGTCGAATCCGAGCGCAAGCGGCTGGGCGAGAACCACCCGCTATTCCTCACGCAATACGCCCTCCGCCCGATCGCTGGTGCGGGACGGCTGTTCACGGCTGCCCAGCGCGCCCAATTGCAGGGCACGCACTCCCGCCAGCACGCCCCGCTCGACGGCGAAACGTACGTCGCGGGACTCGATATCGGCGGTCAGGCGAACGGCGGCGCGAACGACGCGACAGTCCTGACGATCGCGCGCGTAACCGAAGCGCCGAGCGAAGCCATCGTGCGCGAACCCCGGCTCGAAGTGGTGGAGCACATCGCACTCACCGGAATTCCCCACGACGAACTGATCGCGCGATTGGCCGATGTGCTGGGCAGCGTCTGGCGCGTACGCCGCGTCGCCGTTGATGCGAGCGGGCTCGGCGAAACGATCGCGCGGTTGCTCCAACGAGCGCTTGGCGAAGACGTCGTGCGGCCGTTCAAGTTCACGAGCGAATCGAAGTCGCAGCTGGGGTACAACCTGCTCTCGGCGGTGAACGGCGGACGCTTGAAGACCTACGCCGCGGACGGTTCCTGCGAATACGCCGGATTCTGGCGAGAGATCGATGTCGCGCGGGTCGCTTACCGGCCCGGACAGCAGATGTCGTTCTTCGTCGCGCCAGCGGACGGTCACGATGATTACCTCGCGAGCCTCGCGCTTGTGGTGGAGGCTTCGCGAGAAGCGCTGCCGCAGCCGCGTGTGGCCCGCGGCCGAATAGCCACTCTGAACTGACAGGCAAGAGAACGTAAGGAGGAGAGAGATGGAAACAGCAGTTTTGGAGAAGCAGCCCGTCCGGGTGGAGCAGCTGAGAATGCCGCTCATTCCCCGGCCCAAGAAAGATCTCACCAGGCACGATTCGCTGCCAGAGTTCACCCGCTACAAGGATGACGGCTGCACGATCAGCGAGTCCTGCTTCACGTGCCCGCTGCCGCGCTGCCGCTACGAGGAGCCGGGTGGCCTGCGCGCCGTCCTGAACCAGACGCGGGACAGCCAGATCCTGTTCCTTCGCAGCAAGGGCGTGGGCGTGGACGTGATCGCCGACAAGTTCGGCGTCTCCCGGCGCACGGTCTTCCGTGTGATCGGCAGCGCCCGGATGACCACCCGCCGCAACAACCGCAGGAACCAAACCGACCGGACGCCCATTCCAATCCGGTCCCAGGCACTACCCAGGAAGGAGGCGCACTGTGCGTAACGTATTCGGCGCCACCGCCCAGATGCTCGGCTACGTGATGCTCACGTCGGTCGCAATCTGGGCGATCGTCGCCTATGTCCCCTAGGGACACCAGGCCCATTCGCCAACGTAGAGACGCTCCGCCGGAACGTCTCTACGTTGGCCTTTAGCACAGCACAATCGGAGAAGCGGAGGAGGGGGAAGATGGTGCTATCAACGATCGCGCGAGCATCGCTGCCGCAGCAGATCGAGCGGCTGGACACGGAGCGGATGCGTCGCTACACCGAGAACCTGGCGTTCTTCCAGGGCAAGCAATGGACGAAGCCCCAGCGCCGGCGGGAACGGCGGGTCACGTTCAACTACGCGAAGACCGTCATCGAGAAGACGGCGTCGTACACGATGTCGGGGCTCAGCTTCGTCGTCGACTCAGAGGACAGTTCACCGGAAGGGCTCAACAACGCGAGACGCACGGAGTCAGCGCTGCGACACGCGTACGCGGACTGCGGGCTCGACCTGCTGGATTTCGAGGCCGAGATCGACTGCTCGGTGCTCGGCGACGGCGCGTACCGCGTGATATGGGACGCAGACGAACGCCGCATTCGCGTGAGCACGCCGGACGTCCAGGGGCTCTACGCGTGGCAATCGGCGGGTGATCCCGGCCGGTTCTGGCGCGTCGCCTCGAAGTACAAGCTCTTGCGCGAGGAAGCGGAGGCGTCGCTCGGTCCGCTGCCAGACATCGCCGCGCGCGACGAGCACGCAGTAGTCGAAGTGTGGACGGACGAGACGTTCGAGCTGTGGGTGGACGGCACGCTTGTCGAAGAGACGGCGAACCCGTACGGCTTCATCCCGTTCGTGATCTACGCCAACATCCGCGAGCCGAAGCGCCAGTGGGGCGTGTCGGACCTCGAAGCGTTAAAGGAGCCGCTGCGCGAGCTGAACCGCGCCGTCTCGCAGCTCTCGACGATCCTCGAACTGTCCGGTAACCCGATCGCCGTGCTCGAAAATGTGACGGAGGCGCAGGACATCGCGGTGCAACCGGGCGCGGTGTGGGAGATCCCGGAAAAGGCGCGGGCATACCTGCTCGACCTGCTGCAGGGCGGCGGCGTGAACCTGCACGTCGAGTACGCCGGGCTCATCCTGCGCACGCTGCATGACCTGGCGGAGGTGCCACGAAGCGCGTTCGGGGAGACGAAGCAGAGCCTGTCCGGCGTGGCGTTGGAGATGGAACTGGACCCGCTGCTCAAGAAGGTGCAGCGCAAGCGGTTGATCCGCGGCGCAGCCTTCCGCCGGCGAAACGAGATGATCCTCCGCATCCTGGAGCAGTACACAGGCGAACAGTTCGCGCCGTACCGCTCGCGCGTGGTGTGGGGCCCCGTGCTCCCGCAGGACCGCACACGCCTGGCGATCGACGAAACGCGGCTCGTTAACGCGGGCATCCACTCGCGGCGGACCGCAGCGGGTCTGCTCGACGTGCCGGACCCGGACGGCGAGTGGGAACGCTGGCGGCAAGAGCAGCGGGAAGTAGCCAGTAATCAGTAGCAAGTAGAGAGTGACCGAGAAGGATGAGACAAGAGGAGGTGGGGGATGACTAACGAGCCGATGGGGATGCCGAAGGGGACGGTGCGCGCGATCATGTCGCTGGCGGTGGTGCTGGCGGCGTGCGTGGTGACGGGGTTCCTCGTCGTGAGCGATCCGGCCTCCGACATGACGAAGATGATCGTCGGCGGCTGGGCGACGGCGCTGGGGAACGTTATCGGGTTCTACTTCGGATCGCGAGGCGCTGAGGGGTGACGGGTAATGGGTGAAGGGTGAGCGGCACGTATGCCGTGAAGCGGCGCGTTGCGGGCGAAGCACTTGCCGGTCGAGATGTCGAACTGAGGGGAGGGTGCTTCGCCCCTACGGGGTTTAGGCGGCGTCGCGGCGGGCGACGAACTGCTCCCAGCGTTTGCGGAACAGCGACTTGCCCCAGCGATACCCGAGCGTGTCTCCGAGCGTGTTCGCCAGGTTCGCGGAGAGCATGTAGAACCCGAACAGCAGCCCGAAGAACAGCGTGATCGTCCACCACTGCACGCCGGCAAACGCGAGCGGGATCAGGGCCAGCACGACACCGAGCGTGAGTCCCGTCCAGGCGAAGGTGCGTACGGTGTTGCCCTCGCGGGACCGGCGGCGTCGGTGCGCATCGATGACCTCCTGCGGGACGGCGGTGGCGATCGCGACTTCGGCGACGGCGATTCCGCAGTGCGGGCAAGCGGTGCGTTCGGGCGCGAGGGGGTGGTAGCAGTTGCCGCAGAAGCGACCAGCGTTCGGGGCGCGGCCCTCAAGCATATCGTCGAGCAACTCGATCAGCCGCCGAGAGAGGATCTCGTCCTCCGGCGGCTGGTCGTAAGTTGGCGTGTGCGCGACCGTGGCGGACCCCTAGCCTGTGACCTTCGTCGGCTCGATGAGGACGGTGACGCGCTGCTCGTCCGCGCGGTGGTTCTGGTACGTCTTGCCGATGTACTTCTCGGACAGCATGTCGATGTCGGCGTCCGCGCCCTCGTGCGTCATCTCGACCACACGGCCGCGGATGCTGACCCGCTTGTACCCGTCGTCCTGACCACTGATCGATATGGCCACGCGAGGATCGCGGCGCATGTTCTTCGTCTTCAGCCGCCCCTCCGCTGTGTTGATCAGGATCCTGTCGCCGCGCATCGCAATCCACACCGGCGACACCTGCGGCGAGCCGTCGGGCATCACGGTCGCCAGGTGCGCGAAGTTCTTGCCTGCGATGAGGTCTCGGGCGATTGGCGACAGTTCGGTTGGGGGCATGGTGGGTTCCTCCGCACACATCGTAGCGCGTTGTATGGGCAGCGTCGCGTTTGTGCGCGGCGAGGCGTTCGGGCGCAGCACGTGCGATAGCGAGCGAGATTCCGGCGACTGGCGAGTGGTGAGAGGGATCAGTAAACCCGTCGATACGTGTGCTGTGCCCCTACAGGACGGTGGGTGACTCGCACGCGCACGCTCGACCTGCCCGCCATCCGGCTCCTATACTGCGCTCATGCCTGAAGCGCCGGTTACCGCCACCCTCCTCATCTCCTGTCGCGACCAGAAGGGCATCGTCGCGGCCGTCTCCGACTTCCTCTTCCGCAACAGCGGCAACATCATCCACGCCGACCAGCACACCGACCAGGAGAAGTCCGTCTTCCTCCAGCGGGTCGAGTGGGAGCTCGAAGGCTTTGGCGTGCCCCGAGACGAGATCGCCGAGGCCTTCCGCCCGCTCGCCGAGCGTTTCGGGATGGACTGGAGCCTGCACTTCTCGGACTACGCGCCGAGGGTCGCGCTGTTCACCTCGAAGCTCTCGCACTGCCTGTACGACATCCTGGCGCGCTCGCGGATGGGCGAGTTCCGGGCGATCATCCCGCTGATCATCAGCAACCACGACGACCACGCCCAGATCGCCGCCGACTTCGGGATCGATTTCCACCACTTGCCAGTCACCAAGGACACCAAGGCGGCGCAAGAGGCCCGCGCCCTCGAGCTGCTGCAGGCCGCGGACGTGGACCTGATCGTGCTCGCCCGCTACATGCAGGTGCTGAGCCCCGGATTCGTCGCCCGCTACCCGAACCGCGTGATCAACATCCACCACTCGTTCCTCCCTGCCTTCGCCGGCGCTCGCCCCTACCACCAGGCCCTTGAGCGCGGCGTGAAGATCATCGGCGCGACCGCCCATTACGTAACGCCGGACCTGGACCAGGGCCCGATCATCGAGCAGGACGTCGCTCGTGTCTCCCACCGCGACGCCGTCGAAGACCTCGTCCGCAAAGGCCGCGACCTCGAGAAGATCGTGCTGGCCCGCGCCGTTGACCTGCACCTGCGGAACCGCATCCTCGTGTACAGCAACAAGACCGTGGTGTTCGACTAAGAGGCGCGTTTCACCGGGCACCACCGCTGTAGGGGCGAGGCACCCTCGCGATCGAATGGCATTTCGACAGCGTTCCACCACGCGTTTCCGGTCGTCATTCGACAACAAGGGTGCTTCGCCCCTACGACATCCCGCTCTCGGAAGACATCCCGAAATCCACGGCAACACGCACCGATATCCCACCCTCCACCCCCTGTTTTCCTCACGTTGACGCCACGCACGTAACCTTTCCCCCATAACCGGCGTTGACCTTAGTGGACGCGCAGGCGTCCCGACAACTTACATATCGCCGAATCTGCCGAAGGGCAGAACGGGGGACCCAACAGTGGGGTGAATCACGTCCGCAGCGGCGGACGAGTAGGCGTACTCCTTCTCGCCGAACCCGACAGCTAACCTCGTAGGCGTACCGAAGGAGAGGTTTTGTTGGTTATGACCCAATTTGGGGGCGGGAGAATGGCCTCTCGCCCCTTTGTTATCCCCTGGGGCCGCCGTGGAAACTAACGGCGGCGTCATCCGCGTGCACGACGACCCGGACCTCATCGTCGACGACGTCATCCGCGAGTCGAATCGCTTTGCCTGGCGCCTGGAGTACACGATGCTCCTCGCCGTCGGCCTGCTGTTGACGTTCTTCGCGATCGCCTTCTTCTACTTCAGCACAGACGTCAGCAACCTCCGCAGCTACGGCTACTTCGGCGTGTTCGTGATCAACCTCGTCGGCGCGGCCTCGATCCTCCTCCCTTCTCCCGCTGCGGCGAGTGTCCTCGGCGGAGGCGCGCTGCTGGACGACTTCCTCGGCGTGCCGGCGTGGTTCTGGGTCGGCATCGTCGCCGGCATGGGTGAGGCGATCGGCGAGTTCAGCGGATACGCGGCAGGCTACGGCGGCCGCCTGATGGTCGAGGACAAGCCGTCGTTCCAGCGCATCAAGGGCTGGATGGAGAAACGCGGCACCGTCACGATGTTCCTCATGTCCACGATCCCGAACCCGCTGTTTGACGTCGCCGGGCTCGCCGCGGGAGCCGTGCGGATGCCGATGCGCCGGTTCTTCGTCGCCGTGCTCACCGGCAAGACGCTGAAGAACATGTGGCTGGCGGGGTTGGCCAGCGCGGCGGTGACACTCATCTCCAACGCGGTCTAACTGCGGTCAAACAAAACAATCCGACAAACAAGCAAACATTTTTGGACTGTACGCGAAACGCCTGTTTGTATGTTTGACCGTTTGCATATTGCCCGTTTGCATGTTTGGATGAGGCCATGAGCAACGAATACGGCACCGTCGGCGCGATCATCGTCGCCGCCGGCTCGGGCACCCGCATGGAGGGCCTCGACAAGCTCCTAGCGCTAATCGCCGGCCGGTCGCTCCTCGCAC
>JANLRX010000325.1:0-6374 GCA_031362025.1 Chloroflexota bacterium | reverse complement strand
ACGATGCGAGAGATCGCGCCGCCCATCGCTGTCGAGGGCAGCATCGTGATCGCCCTGCCCCCGTGCGAGAGGATCGCGCCCATGTGCGTCTCCGGCTGCCCGCCCGTCCCGTTGATCAGCCGCGAACCAAACACACTTTCCGAGTTGATCTGCCCGACGAGGTCGATCGAGAGGGCGTTGTTCAGCGAGTGGAAGTTGTCGTTCTTGGCGAGGTTGCGGACGTCCAGCACGTAATCCGGATCGTGCACCGCGAACTTCGGGTTGTTCGTGACGGTCCGCAGGTCCTCGGCGGTTGATCCGGACCACGCAACGGCTATCGCTTTCCCAACGTGCGTCTGCTTCCGGCTCCCGTTGATCACGCCCTCTTCCACCAGCCGCGCGATGCCCGGTGCCACCATCTCCGTGTGGAGCCCGAGGTCGTGCTTGTTATCGAACGCGCCCGCCGCCACCAGGTACTGCCCCGGTTCGCCGACACCGATCTGGATCGTCGCACCGTTGGGCACGATCTCGCCGACGTACCCGGCAATCGTGATCGCCAACTCGGGCGGTGCGGCGATGCCAAGCACCCGCCGCACCTGGATCGGCGGCACCCTTGTCATCGCCGGCCCAATCACGATCAAACGGTCGAGGTCATCGGCGATATCGTCCACGATCGAGAGGTATTCCGCCTTCAGCGCCTCGTCGTCCACGCGCCGGAGCCACGCCTCCACCATCTCGCGGGTGATCTTCACCGGCGGCACCTCGACGAATCGTGCGAACTCCGTGACGTGCACCCTGTTGTCGCCGAAGACGGGCCGCAATCCCGGATCCACCTCCGCGATCGTCTTCTTTGCGTGGCGCACGTACATCTTCTTGTTCCAGTTGTGCGCGCCGAACTGCACGTACCCATCGTCGTCCGGCGGCGTGACGGAGGTAAAAAAGACGTCTGCTGTGGTGCGCTCCGGTCGCTGTTCCACCTGCTCCTTCATCACGAGCGAGAAGAGGTTCGGCAGGTACGTCGCGCGCCCTTCGTCGGTGGCGACGCGCCCGAAATCGCCGATGAACAACTCGAACTCTATACGTATCAGCGCGCTCGCGTCGCTGTACAGCCAGCCGGGGTCAGTCAGCGGCGCGCCGAGGCGGAGGTCGATCGGGCCGATGTCCTTGGCCCGCCGGAAGAGCGCGGACTGCAGCGTGCGCGGGCCAGCGATTGGGAACACGCAGAGGTCGCCGCGCTGCACTTCCTGCATCGCCTCGTCAGCGCTGGCCAGCCGCCGCTTGTATTCATCGCGCCAATCCATAGAAATCCGCCTTCCCGGAGACTGGCGTTCATTATGCAGAGGCCCCACCGCTGTGCCAACTGGAAACCATTTCCCGTGTGGACGCGTTATGACGAGCGACGCTAAGATGTTTGTGTACGAATCTAATGCCTAACCGTATTCAGCGCGAAGTCGATGAACTGCTCGCCAACCTCGAGCAGTTCCCGCCTAAGAAGCCGCTAGGCCGGCGGATCAGCGATGCTATCGGCGCTCCGTTCCGCGCGGCCCGTGGCGCCATGAGCCGGCTGCACCTCCCATCGATCTCCGCGGGGCACGTCCTGCTGGCCGCGATCGCGATCATCGTGGTGGCGTACGTCGCCGGCGGCAGCTCGAGCCTCTGGAACTACATTATCGCGGGCGGCATTCTCCTCTTCATCGGCGCATTCGTTATGTCACTCCGCCGCCAGTCCAAGCCACCCGAGAAGTACTGGCGCGACCGCCCCCTGGACGAGCGCAAAGACCGCTGGCGCGGCCGCCGCTAGGGAGCCTAACTACAACGCTAAAGGCCACCCGCCTCCTTCTCCCGCTCGCCCTGATCGCAGCGCTGCTCCTCGCAGCCTGCGGTGACGACGACGACTCGACAACGCCCACCGCCACTCGAACCCAGGCGACGCTAACAGCCTCGCCCACGCTGAAGCCCACCCCGTCTCCCACCCCGTCGGCCACGCCGCTACCCGCCGCGTTCCTCAGCGCCGAGGCGATGAACCACGTCTACGCCCTCTCGGCCGACATTGGCACTCGACCCTCCGGCACCTTTGCTGAGACTGCCGCGGCGGAGTATTTGAGGGGACAGCTAGAGTCATTCGGGTACAGCGTGTCACTGCAAGAGTTCCCGGTCGAGGGCGTTACGGATGTCGTCGGCCTTGTGACGCTCGGCGATGGTACAGACGTTCCTGCCCGGCCTTTCAATGGAACCATCTCAGGGCACGGTGAAGGCCCTCTCGTAAGCGCCGGCGCCGGACAACCGGGTGACTTCCCCGCTGTTGTCGCTGGCGGCGTGGCGCTGGTTGCGCGGGGCACGGTTCCGTTCGGAGACATCGTTCAGAACGCGGCCGATGCGGGCGCAATCGCCGTGATCATCTACAACAGCGAGCCGGGCCTCTACCGCGGTGAGCTACCGAACGGAGGCCTCATCCCCGCAGTGAGCGTTTCACAGGAGAGCGGCAACCAACTGTTGGCTCTGCTAGGCAGCGGGTCCGTCACCACATCCGTGAGCATTCAGTCCACCATCACGAGCGGCGTAGCACGCAACGTTATCGCGACCGCAGCCGAGGGCGACTGCCGGGTGATTATCGGCGGACACTACGACAGCGTGCCGGACGGCCCCGGCGCGAACGACAACGCCTCGGGGACGGCCGTGGCGCTCGAGATTGCGCGCGCGCTGGCAGCCGACGGGCTCGACTCTGGCCTCTGCGTGATCCTCTTCGGCGGCGAGGAGCGAGGCCTTCTCGGCAGCATCCACTACGTCGCGAACCTCACGGAGGACCAGCGGGGCCTGATCGCCGGCTTCTTGAACTTCGACATGCTCGGTGTCGGCGACGGCTGGCCGATCATCGGGACCGCGGCGCTTGTTCAGCTCGCCTCAGAGTACGCGGCGGCGATCGGGATCACCACTGAACCCAGCGACCTCCCTGACAACGTCGGCAGCGACCACGCCCCGTTCGTCGACGCCGGTATCCCGGCCATCCTCTACAACTGCTTCTGCGACCCGAACTACCACACGATCCTGGACCGGGTGGAGTTCATTAAGCCGGAACGCCTGCAGCAAGCGGGCGAGATGGGCCTGCCGCTCGTCAAGCAGCTCCTGGGCCAGTAACCGCATTCGCCTTTACCGTCCCGAGTAGCCGATGGTATCCTCATGGTAGTGCGCCGAAGTGGCGGAACGGCAGACGCGCTGCGTACAGGGCGCAGTGTCCTTACGGGCGTGGGGGTTCAAATCCCCCCTTCGGCACCAGGTTTTGTTCATTCCCGGACCATTGATGGTCCAGCGCGCGCTCGTAGCTCAGTGGATAGAGTGCAGCCCTGCGAAGGCTGAGGTCGTGAGTTCGAGTCTCACCGAGCGCGCCATTTTCTTGCCTTAGGCTACAATCCCCGCGTCTGTTTGCTTGTTCGCCTGTCGCCATGTTCGGCGGAGCCCTACATCCACTCCCGCCAGCCCTCCGGCAGCGTCGCCTCCACCTTCTCGTCGAGTTCCACCTCCAGCGGCACCAGGACGCGCGCCACCATTCCCCAGTGCCCGATGCAGAACGACAGCTCCAGCAACTCCCTGTCCGAGAGCCAGCGCCGTAGCTCGCGGGCCAGGTCCGGGGCGTCGGAGGAAAGAGCCGTCGAAGCGTCAACGTAGCGGATGAGTGTGCGTTCGAGCTCCGAGAAGTGCGCGGTATCTTCGAAGTTCTGGAGCGCGGCCATCTCCTCGTCTGTCACCCCGCAGGCCCGGGCGATCGGGATGTGCTGGCCGAACTCGTACTCACTCCGGGCGTTCTGCCCGACGCGCAGGATCGCGATCTCCCGCAGCCGGGGCTCCAGCGACAGGCCATCGCGGAGGAGCGGTGTCGCCATCCGCAGCCAGTCCCGCATCAGCGTTGGGCTGTGTGCCATTATCTTGAAGATGTTCAGGTTCCCGAGCGGGCCTTTTTCCAGCCGTCCGTAGAGGTCGCGCAGGTTCTCGTCTTCCGGGTCTTCGATGTACGGGAGTACGGGCATGTTAATCCTCATCCTGAGCGAAGTCGAAGGGCTTGTCCGCCGCCGCGGACCCAAACGACTGAGCTTGTCGAAGTTGTTTTCTGGTCACTTCGGTCGTTGGGGAGCGCTAGTCTCAACGATGCGATAGGTGACAGTCCCCTGCGCCAGCAGCTTGCCGTCGGCGTTGGTGACGCGCACGTCGGCGTAGATGATCTCCTTGCCGCGCTTCAGCACGCGTCCCTCCGCGAAGATGTCCTCGCCGATCGCGCCCGAGAGGTAGTTCACGTTCACCCCGACAGTCGAGCCGAAGTACTTCGGCGTCGCGATCTCGGCCGTCGTCCACGCCGCCATGGCGCCCGTCGTGTCGATCAGCGAGGCGATCGCCCCGCCGTGCAGCGCCTTGCCCATAGTCGAGTTCTCGTCCTGGTACCGCAGCGCAATCTTGGCGTACCCCTCGCTGCCCTCCACGAACTCCATCCCGAGGTGGCGCATGAACGGCACCGTCTCGATGACCTTCGCCATGCGGATGAGGTTGCGTTCCTGGCGGTCGTCGGTCATGGCATAAGCGCGATGTGAATCGCCTCGCCGGAGGCGAGCAGTTGGAGCGCCTTCTCGGCGTCTTCGAGGGGCAGCGAGTGTGTGTGCATCATGTCGAGCGGATACTTGCCAGATTCTATCAGGCGGACGGCGCGCTCGTAGTTGGGCGAATCGACGCCAAACGCCCCGAACAATGTCAGCTCCTTGATCACGATCTTGTCGCTGTAGAAGTCCGCCACCGGCTTCGGCCCCTTCGTCCCCGCCAGCACCACCCGCCCACCGCGCCGCGCCAGGTCGATCGCCTGCGTCACGGCCGCCGTCGCGTACGCCGTCACGTCGATCACGACGTCGGCGCCGCGCCCTCCCGTCGCGCTGCGCACCGCCGCCCGCACGTCCTCCGTCTCGGCGTCGATCACAACGTCTGCACCAAACGTCCGGCACAGATCCAGTTTCGCGGCGTCCCGCGACAACCCAGTCACAATGATCGGCGATGCGCCCGCCTCCTTCGCCGCGATCACGCTGGCGAGGCCGCGCTGTCCCGGGCCGAGGATCACGATGCTTTCGCCCGGTTGGAGTTGAGGCATATCGACCGCCCAGCGGAACCCAGCCCCGATCGGGTTGAACAGCGTCGCGATCTCCGGCGATATCCGGTCGTCGATCTTGTGCACGAACGAGGTCGGCGAGAGGTACAGGTACTCCGCGTACCCGCCCCACAGGCCCGGCTCGATGTCGAGGCCCAGATACCCGTACGAGTTGATCCGCCCCGGTCGCCCGGAGCACAGCCGCGGCTTCCCCGCCACGCACTCCGGACACGTCCCGCAGCCAACTAGCGTCTCGACGCAGACCCGGTCGCCTTCGCGCACGCCCCAGCGCTCCGCCGCCTGCGCCCCGATCTCAGCGATGCGCCCGACTGGCTCGTGGCCGGGGATCACGGGAAACTGCACCGGCAGCGCCCCCTCGTACTGCTCGTAGTCGGAGCCACAGATGCCGCACGCTTCGACCCGCAGCAGCGCATCGTCGTCGCCGATATCGGGCAGCGGGAATTCGCGCATTTCCAGCATGCGAGCAGCTGTCTGGACAACAGCGCGTATCGTGCGTGTCATGGCGAGGGCAGTGTATACGACGCGGGTCGCTGGCGGGGCTAAAGCGCGGCAGCTACATCACTCTCGGGGTGTTATTTCGTCTCCGCCTGTAGCGACGGCTGCACGAACCGCGTGTCGATGATGGCCTCAGCCTCCCGCACGATGTCGCGGACGATCTCCTCCGCCGGCTTGATCTCGTGGATCATCCCCACGCCCTGACCGGCCGGCATGAACGTCTTGTCGGCGTCGAAGTGCTCCGTCAGGCCGGGGTAGTCCATCGCCCGGTTCTGGATCGTCGTCATCGCCTGGAACGGGAACGCCTTGATCTCGCCCGGCCGCGTCTCCCACTCCTCCGCGTACGGGGTCCGGATCGCCCGCGCCGGCTTGCCCGTGTAGGCTCGCGTGCGCATCGTGTCCGCCTCGTTCGCTCGGACTAGCGCCTCGCGGTAGCCGGGTGCGGCCTGCGCTTCCGGCGTGGCGATGAACCGCGTCCCGAAGATCGCGCCCTCTGCTCCGAGCGCCAGCGCCGCGACGAGCCCGCGCCCGTCGGACATCCCACCGGCGGCGATCACCGGCACTTTGACCGCGTCCACGACCTGCGGGATGAGCGCCAGTGCGCCGATCTCGCCTGTGTGGCCGCCCGCCTCCGTGCCCTGCGCCGCGACGAGGTCCGCGCCCGCGTCCACCGACTTGATCGCGTGGCGCACGCGGCCGCACATCACGGCCACGATCATGTCGCGCTTGTGCATCTCCTCGATGAACTCGGCCGGGACCG
>JANLRX010000322.1:0-7865 GCA_031362025.1 Chloroflexota bacterium | reverse complement strand
GCTGAAGCACTGGGGCTAAGTCCAGTGTCCAGCCCTGCCTACATTGCGTCGCTCGTTCAGCGGGGCGTCGTCAATAGGGAGGCTGCATTGGTGCGTCTGGGCAGGTTGGCGGCTCGCTCGACGATCAGCTCGCAACTAATTGAACTTGCGTTGGGTCGGATAGCGGAGATTACGAAGGAGCGGGGAGAATAATGGGAACGAAGCTAAAGACAGTCTCGGTGCGATTGAACGACGAGGCTGGCGCCCGTGTTAGCAAGGCAGCGCAACTCGCCCGTCAGTCTAAGGGCGCTTTTCTCGCCCGCGCTGGAGAGCAGGCGGCCGACCAGTTATTGCTCGAGTGGGCTGCACAACGTTACCGGGCAGGGGAGGCTTCGCTTTCCGAACTAGCGTATGAGACGGGAATCCCGCTTGAAGCGATCGCGCAGTACCTGGGTGACGAGGGAGGCGAAGAGGCGACAAGGATGTTTCTGGCCAGTGCGCGGAGGATCGCCGAAGCGGTGGGCGACCCGGGTTTTTACATAGACGCCAAGCGAGGAACGAAGGGTGGAGCCGAGGATACGGTGACAAGAGGGCGACGCGCTCGGAAGAAGTAGAGCTCGACGCCCGACTCTGGTGACATTTGCGGTTGACGTGGTGCACCCGCCCGGTACAATTGGGGAAACCGTCAAGGCGCTTTATCAATATGCCGACGATCCTTCACACCGCAGACGTCCACCTCGACCGCGCTTTTGCCGGGGCCGGTATGACTTCCGGTATCGCCGCCGCCCGCCGCGAAGAGCTGCGGGACGCGTTCAGGCGCTTCGTGGACCTGGCGCTGGAGTTGCGAGTGGACATCGTCACGATTGGCGGGGACCTGTACGAGCACGAACGCTCGACGCTCGACACCGGCAACTTTCTCCGCCAGCAGTTCGAGCGTTTGGGCGCGGTGCCGGTGCTGATCGCGCCCGGCAACCACGATCCCGTGCTTCCGGACTCACTCTGGCGACGGGTGGACTGGCCCGCGAACGTCACGATTTTCACGGAGCCGCGGTTCCGCGCCGTGCGCCTGCCTGGCGTCACGATCTGGGGTGCGGGACACACGGCCCCTGACCTCCGCGACAACCTGCTCGAAGGCTTCGGAGTGCCACCCGAAGGCACGCACGTACTGCTGTTCCACGGTTCGGACACGACGGCTGCGCCGGAGGGCAAGCGCGTGCACTGCGGCTTCCTCCCGCGGGACATCGACCGGACGGGCGCGGCGTTTGCGCTGCTTGGGCATTACCACGGCGCTCGCGTGTCGCCCCGCTTTGCGTATCCTGGCTCGCCCGAGGCGCTGGACTTCGGCGAAGAGGGCGAACATTTCGTCCTCAAGCTGACGATCGACGAGCAGGGCGCGCGTCCTGAGCTCCTGCCATTCGGACGCGTGCGATACGTGACGCAGCGGCTGGATGTGACCGGCGTGACGACCTCCGACGAGCTGCGGGCCGGGATCGCCGCATTTGGCGACCGCGATGCGATCGTGCGGGTGCTGCTCGAAGGCGAGTTGAGCCCGGACGTCGATCTCGATGTGCCGGCGCTGTACAACGCGTGCGCCGAGCGTTTCCGGTTCCTCGATCTGGTAGAACGAACGCGACCCGGCTGGCGCCTCGACGAGATCGCCGAGGAATCGACGACCAAGGGCGCGTTCGTGCGGCTGCTGCAGGAGCGCGCCGCATCGCTTTCCGGCGAACAGGCCGAGATCGCGGAGATGGCGCTGGCGCTTGGCCTCCAGTCGTTTGACCGGCGGGAGGTGCGCGTACTGTGAAGCTGACCGCGATCGACCTGCCCGGCTTCGGCTGCCTGTCCGACTTCTCGTGCAGCCTTGCGCCGGGCCTCAACCTCTTCTACGGCGACAACGAGGCCGGCAAGTCCACGCTACAGCAGGCGATCTGCGCGATGCTGTACGGCTTCTACGACGGCGACAAGGCACGCAACGAAGAGACGCAGCGCCACAAACGCTACAAGCCGTGGGATGCCGGCCTCTACCGCGGCGCGTTGGAGTACGCACTGAGCGACGGACGCGCCTTCGAGGTGCGCCGCGACTTCTCGACTGCCGATGTCCTGACGCAGCTGCTGGATAGCGGGCTTGACGTCTCGGGGCAGTTCGGGCGGGGGCGGCACGGCAACGTCCCGTTCGCGCGCAAGCACCTCGGGATGTCGCGCGGCGTCTTCGAAAGCTGCGCCTTCATCAGCCAGGGCGACGTCTTCGAAGTGTCCAAGAACGCTCCGACCGAGATCGGCGACGCGGTGGCTGCGCTCGCGGACTCCGGACGCCGTGACGTGTCGGCGGCGCTGGCGATGGAGCGTCTCGACACGGCGATCCGAAAGATCGGCAGCGACCAGGCACGAACGGCGGAGTTGCCGAAGGCGCGCGTGAACCTCACCCGCGCTCGCAGCGAGCTTGTGTCCGCAGACGACGCCCGCCGCGCTGTCGCCGAGAAGGCACAGCAGCTCGAACGGATGCAGGCGAGGCTCCGGCAGCTTGCCGAGGAGCGCGCGCGCACCGAGCATTCGCTCCACCGCGCATATGCCACGCGGCTCCGCACGAAGATCGCGGAGATCGAGGCGGCGGAGAAGACCGCGGCGGCCGCGGAAGCGAAGCGGACTCCGGCGAGCCCGCGTAGTGTGACGACTGCGATGCGGGACGAGGTCCTCGGCCTGCGTGGCCAGCTCAAGCGCGCGGGCGATGCTCTCTTGCGTCTCGAACGGGAGCAGGCGGGCGTCGTGGTGTCCGCGGACGAGAGGCTCGAATACGAAATGCTGCGCCTCTCCGCCGGCCAACTCGTTGCGGAGCAAGTCTCCCAGCTTGAACGCGTGGCGTATGCGACGGAAACGCCTGCGCCAAGCGGCCTCGGTGCTGTGTTCGCCGCTATCGGCCGGGCTATCGCGAGCGCTGTTCGGGCGATTGTCAGGTTCGTCCTCCGGCGCAGGGCAGAAGCCCCGACAGCCGAACCCGAACCCGCGCTCAGCGTCACCCGCGAAGAAGCGGCGTCGCTGCTCGAACGGCACCGGCGATACCTGACGTTGCGACCGCTGATCGAGCGCGCCGATGCGCTGGAGCGGCAGGTCGAAGCGGAGCGCCAGGGCGTTGCGGTCGCCGAGACGCGCCTTGTCTCCGTGATGGCCGAGGTCGGACTCCGCGCGCACACTCCCGCCGAGGCCTTCAGTGCGTTCGAGGCAGCCTGGAACGCGCACGTCGCGCACGAGAAGGCAGATCTGGCCTACACCTCCGCAGTCGAGCGCCGGGATCTTCTCTCGGCGGGCGCGAGCCTCGACGAACTGCGCGCTGCCCTCGCCGAGCACGAGACGGCTGCGAGCGAAGTGACGGGTGGTCGCGGCGCTCTTTCGGGCGCAGAGGTGCGGCAAACGCCGGAGCCGCTCGAGCGGGGGCTGCAGAAGCTGCGGGAGGAGCACCACCAGACCGAACTCTCGGCGCGAACCTTGTCCGACGAAGTGCGGATGGCGCTGGAACGCTACCGGCCCCGCGCGGAGATCGAGGAGGAGCAGGCGCATTGGGAGCGCGAAGTCGCGCGCCTGGAGAAGGCTCGTGCCGCCCTCATGCTCGCCCGGCAGACGATCGAAGAGGCGATGTCCAGTGTGTACCGGGACTTCGCGCCGGCCGTGAACAGCTTCCTGAGCGAGGGTCTGGGCGCGGCGACGGACGGCCGCTACCGCCGCGCGCACGTCGATCCGTCGACGCTGCGGGTCTCGCTGCTGGTGCCGGAGACGGGACTCGTGGTGGAGGATCCGCCGGTGAGCCACGGCACGCGCACGCTCCTCTACGTGCTGATGCGGGTCGGGCTTGCGCAGCACATGAGCGCGATCGGGGAGCCGGTGCCGCTGATCCTGGACGACCCGTTCGTGGACGTCGATTCGCGCCGGCTCAAGCGCATGATGGAGTTCCTGATGGGGCTCACGGACCGCGTGCAGGTGCTGTACTTCACCAAGGACCGCGAGATCCTCGAATGGTTCGAGGCGACGGCAACGGGCCCTGAGCACCGTTTGCATCACATGTCCGCAGTCGTAAACGTGTAACGCACACCGCCTTTCAGCCGTCATCACTTCTGGTGGGTCAAACCCCCAGGATGGTGTGTGTATGAGAACAACTACGACTGCAACTAACGGAACGCGCGCAGCGGTGGCTACGCGGACAGCATGTGTACTGGCTGACCCACGCGTCTGGGCCCCTTCCCTGGGCGACGCGCTGGAGACGCTGGGTTTCCACGTCACGACGTGGGGCGAGCTGAACGACCTCTTCGAGGGCGCGCGGCAGGAGAAGCCGAGCCTCATCGTGCTGGCGTCCGCCGAACCGGCCGCGGCTGTGAGAGCCTGCCGGGTAACCCAGGACGTCCGCGAGACGCCGCTCATGGTGGTGATGCCGCGCGAAGGCGACCTGATCCCCGCGCTCGACGCCGGAGCCGACGACGCCGTTGTGGCGCGTGTGGACTCCGCTGTGTTCCTCGCCCGAGTGCGGGCGCTCCTCCGCCGCATCCAGCCGAGCGGCCCGTCCAACAGCACGCTTTCGATCCGTGACCTCGTTCTCGACTTCGAGAAGTACCAGGTGCTCCTCGAGGGCAACCAGATCGCGCTGACCCCGACCGAGTTCCGCCTCCTCGCGGTGCTCGCGCAGCAGGCCGGGCGTGTCGTGGACCCGCGGGCCCTGCTTTCCGCCGTTCACCAGCACGACTACAGTGAGCGCGATGCCCAGAACCTCGTGAAGGTGCACATCGCCAACCTCCGACGCAAGCTCAACGACTCGCGGTCCAACAACCCGTACATCCTCTGTGTGCGTGGGTTCGGTTACATGTTGGAGCGCCGTGGCCGCATCCGCCCCGGCGACCCGCTGGTCGAACTCGTGGGCGACGAAGAGTAAGGACCTCGACCGAAATCAAACAGCCGCCGGTTTTCCGGCGGCTGTTTCGGTGTGTGGGTTCGGAGCGCTAGTACTTCGAGACGTTGAGGTCGTAGACGCGGCCCTCGACCAGGTAGACGACGCGCTCGCAGATGTTCGTGGAGCGGTCGGCGATGCGTTCGAGGTTGTGCGCGACCCAAATCAGGTACGTGGCACGCTGGATCGTCTTCGGGTCGTCGATCATGAACGTCAGTAGTTCGCGGTACACCTGCTCGTAGAGGCCGTCCACCTCGTCGTCCATCTCGATGATCTCGCGGGCGCGGACGGCGTCACGGAGTTTGTACGCGTCCAGTGCGCCGCTGAGCATCCGGGCGGCGACTTCGGCCATGCGCGGGATGTCGATGTACGGCTTCAGCGGCGGCTCGTCCGATAGCTTCAGGGCGATCTTGGCGATCCCCTCGGCGTGGTCCGCCATGCGCTCCAGGTCGACCGTGATGTGCAGTACCGAGATGATCGTCCGCAGATCGCTGGCCAGCGGCGCCTGGAGCGAGATCAGCTCGATGCAGCGCTCCTCGCACTCGTAGCGCTTGCGGTTGATCTCCTTGTCGTTCTCGATGATGCGGCGGGCGAGCGCCACGTCGCGCAGGCGAAGGGCCTCGATGCTCTGCGTGATCGCGGTTTCCACCATGCCGGCCATGACCAGCATGTCTTCCTGGATCTCGGTCAGTTGTCGTTCGAATACTGCTCTTGTCATCTCACGCTCCCCGCTTAACCGAACCGGCCGGTGATGTAGTCTTCAGTCCGCTTCTCACGCGGGTTGGTAAAGATCTCCGTAGTGGGGCCGTATTCGACGAGCCGGCCGTTCACGCCGTGCTCCGCGGCCAGCATGAACGCCGTGTAGTCTGACACGCGCGCGGCCTGCTGCATGTTGTGCGTGACGATGATGATCGTGTAGTTCTGCACGAGCTCCCGGATCAAGTCCTCGATCATCAGGGTGGCGATTGGGTCCAGTGCGGAACACGGTTCGTCCATCAGGATCACGTCTGGCTGCACGGCCAACGCGCGGGCGATGCAAAGGCGCTGCTGCTGGCCGCCGGAGAGGGCGAGACCGGACTTCCGGAGCTCGCCTTTGACCTCTTCCCAGAGGGCGGCGCGTCGCAAGGCACTCTCCACGATCTCGTCCATGTTGCCCTTGATCCCGTTCACCCGGGCGCCGAACGCGACGTTGTCGTAGATCGACTTCGGGAACGGGTTCGGCTTCTGGAATACCATGCCGATGCGGCGGCGCACCTCCACCGGGTCCACGCTGCGGTCATAGATGTTCGCGCCGTGGTACTCGACCCGGCCCTCGACGCGGGCGGCGGGGATGAGGTCGTTCATCCGGTTCAGGCAGCGGAGCATCGTGCTCTTGCCGCAGCCCGAGGGGCCGATGAGAGCGGTGACGCGGTTCAGCGGGATGTCCAGGTTGATTTCACTGACGGCGTGCTTCGATCCGTACCAGACGCCGAGGTCTCGCAGCCGGAACAGCGCCGGTTCGGCCGGCGGACGGATGGCCTCTTCGGTCGGTGTCGGTTCCGGGGCGATGATGTCGGCCGCGACGGCACGGCTTGCCGGCGCCAACGTTTCGTCGAGTTCTTTCATGATTCGGTCCTTCACGTCCAATTGTCGCATCGCTCTTTCCCCTTTGCCATCTAGAACCTCCGGAACCGTTCGCGGATCACGGCCGCGATGAGGTTCAAAGTCATTACTCCGGCCATCAGCGCGATAATGCCGGCGGCGGCGGCGTGACGAAAATCGAGCTGGGAGTTGATGGTATCGCCGTAAATCTGGATCGGGAGGATCGTGAAGCTCTCCCGCAACCCGTCGTAGAAAGCACTCGGGTTGACGATGTCCGCGGGGCTGGGGCCGGGATCGAACCGGATGAACGTGAAGCCGCCGATCATGATGAGGGCGGCCGTCTCGCCGGCTGCTCTGGATGTGGCGAGGATCACGCCGGTCATGATGCCGGGGATCGCGTTGGGCAGCACGTTGTGGCGCACCGCCTGCCAGCGTGTGGCGCCGAGGGCAAGTGCGCCGTCCCGGAGGCTGGGCGGGACCTGCCGGATCGCTTCCTGCGAGGCGATGACCGTCATCGGAATGATCATCAGGGCGAGGGTGAAGCCGGCGGCGAGGATGCTGCGCTCCATCTCGTAGAAGCGGACGAAGATCGTGAGGCCGAGGATGCCGTAGATGATGCTGGGCACACCGGCCAGGTTGGCGAGGTTGATCTTGACGATCGTGAGGAGCCGGCTCTTCGGCGCGAACTCTTCGATCCAGATCGCGGTACCGATTGCCACGGGGAACGAGGCGAAGACGGTGACGCCGAGGATCCACAGCGACCCGACGATGCCGGGCCGGTAACCGGTGATATCCCAGTGGCGGGAGGGGTAGTTCGAGATGATGCCCCAATCGAGGCGGGGCCAGGCCGTCTGCACCGTGTCGTAGGTCAGGACGAGCAGGATGGTGACGGGGATCGCCGTGGCGAGGAGAAACATGTACCGGGAAAAACGTGAGAAGAGCTGCCTTCGCGCGACGGCGCCACGGGCCTTGAGGATGACGGGCTGGGTGCTCATTCGTACTCCTCCCGGTAGCGCCGCACGAAGAAGTAGGCGGCGATGTTGAAGAGGAGCGTGATCAAGAACAGCATCATCCCAACGGCGAAGAGGGACTGGTAGTCGGTGGCCCCGCGCTGCGTATCGCCGAGGCCGACCTGGAGCATGAACCCGGTCATCGTTTGAACGGGTTCGAGCGGGTTGAGTGTCAGGTTAGGTGTGGAGCCGGCCGCCACGGCCACGATCATCGTCTCCCCGACGACGCGGGCGATCGCGAGCAGGATGGCGGCGATGATGCCGGAGAGGGCTGCAGGGAAGACAACTCTGATCGCGACTTCGAGGCGGGTTGAGCCCAGGCCATAGGCGGCCTCGCGGAGATCGCGCGGGACGCTGGACATCGCGTC
>JANLRX010000286.1:0-9576 GCA_031362025.1 Chloroflexota bacterium | reverse complement strand
CGCTACAGACGTTTGGGCCGGACCGAGATGATGGTGTCGGAGGTTGGGTTCGGCGGGCTGGCGATTGGCGGCGGGCGCTGGAGCGGGGTGACCGACGAGGACTCGCTCGCGGCGCTACAGCGGGCGTTCGAGCTGGGCGTGACGTTCTTCGACACGGCGGACCTGTATGGATACGGGCACAGCGAGGAGCTGATCGGGCAGGCGTTTTCGGGGAAGCGATCGCATGTGGTGATCGCGACGAATTTCGGGAAGGACTTTCGGTTCGGAGAGCCGGTGCGCGACAACTACTCGGCGGCGTACATCCGCATCGCGGTTGAAGACAGTCTGCGCCGGCTGAACTCGGACTACATCGACCTGTACCAGGTGCACAACCCGCCGCAGAAGCTGGCGAAGGACGACAAGGTCTGGGACACGCTCGCGGCGCTGAAGGCGGAGGGGAAGATCCGGGCGTTCGGCGTATCGACCAAGAACGCTAACGACGCTCGGGCGTACCTGCGGGCGGAGGAGTCGGCGGGCGAGCCGGGCCGCTTCGGGGACACGCTGCAGGTGGCGTACAACATGCTCGACCAGGAGGCGGCCGTGAAGGACGTTTTCGTGGACGCACACCGGCAGGACTGGGGAATGATCGGGAGGGTGCCGCTGGCGTCCGGAGTGCTGAGCGGGAAGTACGGGGTGGACCACGTCTTCGAGCCGGGCGACTTCCGGGGCGACTGGTCCCCCGAGACGAAGGCAGAGAAGGTGCGGCGGGTGGATGCTCTGCGCTTCCTCGAGAACGACGCACGCTCGCTCGGACAGGCGGCGATCGCGTTCTGCCTGTCGGAACCGGCGATGAGCACAGTGATCTCGGGCGCGAAGTCCGCGGTGCAGGTCGAGGGGAACGTGGCGGCAGGGGAACACGCGCCGTTATCAGCCGACGAGATGCGGCGCGTACGGGAGTTGTATACGGCGGGTTAGACGTCGCTGCCGCGAGAGTTTGCCGAAGTGTGGGTGCACGACCCCCACCGCCCCGCCAGATCCTGTTGCCGCAGGATGACCAAGTGTGCCATTTGCATCTGGCATATCGCTTTTAACGTACTAAAGTAGTACACACGTTCTACTTTGTTGGAGGAAGCGATATGGCGGCGATGTTAAAGAGAGCCCCGGCGACCCAGCTCCGGCTGCAGATGTTCTCGCAGCCGCGGTGCCCTGACTGCGGCGGCCCGCTCGTGCACGGCGAGGGCTGTGCGACGTGCCCGGTGTGCGGGTATTCGCACTGCGGGGCGTAGGGCTACCCCGCCCTGCCCCACCCCAGGCGACCTGAAGGTCGCCCCTACGGGCGATTAACGCCCGAACTTGGCTTATCATGGGCGCGTTATGCGCGAGACGTCGGATGGTCAGCCGGTTGTATCTGTAGTTACGCTTGGCTGCAAGCTGAACCAGTCCGATTCGGAGACGATTGCGCGGGAGCTGGCGGGGGAAGGCGTGCGGGTGGTGGACCGCCCGGCGAAGGGCGCGGCGGCGGTCGTGATCAACACCTGTTCGGTGACGCACGTGGCGGACCGGAAGGCCAGACGCATGGTTCGGCTGGCAAGGCGATTGTCACCAGAGGCGCAGATTGTGCTGACGGGGTGCTACGCGGAGACAGCGCCAGCGGACATCGCGGCGATTACCGGCGCGGATCTCGTGCTGCGGAACGTCGAGAAGCCGACGATCCCGGGGCGCATCCTCGAACGGCTGCGCGAGGATGGCGATCCGGCGGCAGGGTGCGCGGCGCCAGTGCGGAGCCCGCTGCGGACGCGGGCATTTGTGAAGATCCAGGAGGGCTGCAACGAGCTCTGTGCGTTCTGTATCGTGCCGTATACGCGCGGCCGGGAGCAGAGCGTGCCGATCGATGATGTGGTCCGCGAGGTACAGGCACGGGAGGCGGAAGGCGCGCTCGAAGTGGTGCTGACGGGTACGCAGCTCGGGAACTACGGCCGGGACCTGGGCTGGCCGCGGGATGAACAGGGGCCGCGACGTCTGCTAGCCGAGCTGCTGGAACGCACCTCGATCCCGCGGATCCGGATGTCGTCGCTGCAACCGCAGGACTTGTATCCGGCGCTGGTACGGCTCTGGCCGGAGTCTGGCGGCCGGTTGTGCCCACACTTCCACATCCCGCTGCAGAGCGGCTCTGACGGCGTCCTGGGGCCGATGCGCCGGCGCTACACGGCGGACGAGTACCGCCGTTCCGTGGCGCTGGTGCGGGAGCACGTGCCGAACGTCTCGATCACGACAGACGTGATCGCGGGCTTCCCGGGCGAGACAGACGAAGATTTCGAGCGGACGTTTGCGCTGTGCGAGGAGATGCGGTTCGCCGCGATGCACTGTTTCCCGTACTCCCGCCGCCCTCACACGGGCGCGGCGACGATGCGCGGCCACCTGATGCCCCGAGTCCGGCGCAAGCGGCTCGAAAGACTGCTGGTCGTGGCGGAGCGGTCGTCGGAAGCGTTCCGGCGATCGCAGGTTGGGAATGTGGCACCGGTGTTGTGGGAGCGCGAGGTGGAGGGCTACTGGCAAGGGCTAACGCCGAACTACGTCCGCTGTTATGTCACGTCGGATGCGGGTTTGCGGAACCGCGTGGTGGACGCGCGGTTGGTTGGGTTGCGGGGGGATGGGGTGTTGACGGAGGTTGACTCCAGGGCGGGCCGTGGGGCATAGCATGCTATGCCCTACGGCCCATGGCGCTTAGTTCACTTTCCGGGCGAGGGCTGAGATCGCGGTGCCGAAGCGGCGCCAGAAGATGAACACAAGGACGGTGATTGGGATGAGCCAGAGGCTGATTACGCCGCCGGCGATTGCGATCGTGCCGAGGACGACGGCGAGGGTCAGCGAGACGTCGCGGGAGGTTTCCCAGGCTTGCACGGCCCAGTGAGTGTCGCCCTTGACGACGATCGGGGCGCTGACGAGCCGCAGGTTCACGGTGATCGTCGACATGTCGACCTGGTCGTCGAGGACGTTCAGGCGGCCCTGCGCCTGTTCGATCGAACCGCGAATGGAGTCCACGCTGGACTGGACGCGCAGGATCTCGTCGATCGTCGTCGCGCGCTCCAACAACGCGAGGTACTGGGCCTCGCTCGCCTCAAGGTTGCGGAGGCGGGACTGGAGGTCCGTGTATTCGCCGGTGACCTCTGCGACGCTGGTGTTCTCGGCGTCGACACCGGCGGCTGAATCTCGGAGCTGGGCCATCGCCTCGTCGAACTGGGTGGCCGGCACGCGCAGGGTGATGATGGCGCGCTCGGGGCGGGCGACCTGGTCGTCCTCCGAGTTGTTGACGACGATGTTGGACTCGCCGACGAATCCACCGCGGACGCTGGCGATGCGCCGGACGTCGGCGAGCGCGGAGTCGAGGTCTTCGATCGCGAGGTTGATCTCGGCGGTGCGGACGATCTTGCGACCGAAGTCCTGCGATTGCTCGCTCGTGTTGGCCTCGCCGCCGGGAATTGGCGCGGCGGCATCGTCACGATCTGACAGACCGTCCATGAGAGGCACACCGGTAGCGGCCATTTGAGCTTGATCGCCACTGTCATCGTCACCGCCCTGTGTGCCACCACAGGCAGCGACGAGCAGTATGAGCAGCGCTACTGGAATAAGCGCGAGCGAACGACGAAATGCTTGCAGCATCTCCCACCTCCTGGGTGTTTATTCGTTTTGGCTCGCGCGAGTTATTGGTACTACGTTAAAGGCGTCGCAGAAGTTCCATCCGGCTCCGTACGACGTCAAACTGCGCTTGACCCGTAGCGGCGCGGCTGTATACGCTGACCCCGATGCCGGATGCCCGGCCTCACCCTTCGAATGAACGAAACGAACCGCATCCTCATCACCCTGGCCGCAGCCGCCTGGATCGTTCTGATGGCGGTGGTGATCTTTCTGGCCTGGGCCGCGCCGGTAGACGCAATCGACCGGCTGGGCGACTTCGTCCAGTTCCTGAACGACAACAACACCGATGCCGGCAAGGCTGCGATAACGCTCGGCGCCGCCGCGGCCGCGATCCTAGCGCTGCTGATCATCATCATGGAGATCGCGCCCTCGGACGAACCGAAGGAGCTGCGGGTCGAACAGGCCGGCGCAACCACGATCATCCCGGCGGAGGCGCTGCGGCGGAGGCTAGAAGAAGCGCTGCTGGCCCTCCCCGAAGTCACGGCATCTCGCGCCAGGGTCTGGGCGCGCAAGAAAGGTATCGCCGCGGAGCTCGACCTGACGGTCACACCGACGGCACAGCTTGCGAACGTCACGCAGGAGGCGACCCGCGTGGTGATCGACACCGTGCAGACGGATCTCGGCCTGCCGGTGGACGGCGTCCCGGCGGTGCGGTTCGCGTTCGGCGGGTCGAAGATCCTGCCGCCGGTGCACCCCATCACCCCGGTCACGAACCCGGCCCCGATGGCCTCGGTCCAGACGACGGACGAGCGCGTCTCCGGATACCCGCCGACGGCGAGCACAGGCCAGGCAGACTCGTCGCCCGGGCCGCTGACCTACGAGCAACAGTCTCCGCCGGCTGAAGAGCCGCGCGAAGGCTCCTACTAACCTCCGTATGTCCCCCGCGCTGGAGCGCCCCCAGTTGAAACTCGTCATCGAGAGCGTGCTCTTCGTCGCCGAAGGGCCGGTCGATCTGCGGACGCTCGCCCGCCTGACCGAGTCGCCGCCAGAGGACATCGCCGCGGCGATCGAGGAGCTTTCGGCGGAGTGGCGGACGCGCGGCGTTCGCATCCAGCGGAGCGCGCAGGCCGTGCAGCTCGTGAGCGCGCCGGAGACGGCAGCGTACGTCCAGCGCTACCTTGGCATCGACGAGCACCAACGCCTCTCGCCGGTGGTGCTGGTTACGCTGACGGTGATCGCGTATCAGCAGCCGGTCACGAAGGGCGAGGTCGAGCGGATCCTGAAGAAGAACTGCGACTACAGCGTGGCGGTCCTCAAGGCGCGTGAGCTGATCACGGAGGTCGGGCGGACGGACGGGCCGGGTCGCCCGTACCTTTACGGCACGACGTTCAAGTTTCTGGAGCACTTTGGGCTGGAGAAGCCGGAAGACCTGCCTCCGCTGCCCGAACTGGAGACAGCAGTCGATGCCGCAGCGGCGCAGGCGGAAGAGGCGGGCGAAGAGGAAGAAGGCCTGCCGACGGTGGAAGAGCTGCTGGGGGCTGACCAAGTTGCGGCTGAGGAACAGGCAGCCGAGGAAGAAGAAGAAAAAGAAGAAGAAGGGCTGCCAACGGTCGAGGAGCTGCTGGGCACGGACGAGGACGCGGCGACCGAGAGCGAATGAGCGTCACGGTCGGGGTGTGCCGGGTACGGCTGCGGCTGCCAGAGAACCACTCGCTGAAGGGCAAGCGGCAGGTGCTGCGCTCGCTCATCGCGAAGATTCACAACAAGTTCAACGTCGCGGCGGCGGAAGTGGGAGACCTCGACTCCTGGCAGATGGCGGCGGTCGCGGTAACGTGCGTCTCGAACGACGAACAGCACGCAGACGAGGTGCTGGCGAGCGTGGTCAAGTTCATCCGCTACGAGCGGCTGGACGCGGAGATCGTGGATATCGAGACGGAGACTCTGCGGGCGCTGGAGTGAGGGCGACCGCTACTGGCTGACGGTGATCTGGACGAGATCGCCGGGACCGACCTGGGCCTCCGGGCCGGGGTCCTGGGAGATGACCTGGCCAGCGGGGACATCGCCGGAGCTGTCGCCGACGACGATGTAGGATGCGCCGGTGTCTTCGATGATCGTGATCGCCTGATCCACGGTTTGGCCGACGAGGTCAGGCAGGACAGACGCCGGGCCGACGTTCGTGTCCGTGCCGGTGGTGTCGTCGTTTGTGAGAGGCGCGTTGTTAGTCTGCTGGCCGACGTCGTCAAAGGCGGTGCTGTCTTCGTTGCCGAGGGCGTAGAGGCCGAAGACGAGCAGGATGAGCATCCCGACAACACCGATGGCGACGATGCCGTTCAGGTTCCAGGTCCGCGGCTCGTCCATCTCTGGCAGGGGATCGAGACGGGGCTCGTCGACGTGGCCGACGGGGAAGAAGGGCAGGAGGTCGTTGGCGTCGAGGCCGAGGTAGCCGGCGTAGGAACGCAGGAAGCCCCGCGCGTAAACCGGCGCGGGGAGTATTCCGAAGTTCTCTAGTTCAAGGGCCTCCAGGTATTTACGCGGGATGCGCGTAACTCGCTCTGCGTCTTCGAGAGTGATGCCTTTTGCGGAGCGGGCTCGCCGGAGGGTTTCCCCGAGGGGCGACGGGGACATATGGGCCTCCTGTACTTGCACGGATTGAAGTATACGAAAAAGTTGGCATCGACCGTCAACCCTAAACAGATATGCAAGCATCGATTGCGTGACATTAGGCGGCTTATGCCCAAGTTATTGTTAAGATTCGTGGCAAGCAGCCCGGATCAGGACGGAGAGAGCCGCTGTTCAATTTCGTCAAGGACCTTGTCTGGAATACCGCGAAGAAGTTCCAGATGGACAGCTGTCCGCAGCTCGCGGCGGCGATCACTTACTACACGATCTTCTCGATGTTCCCGTTCCTGATCTTCGTGACAGGCGTCGTCGGGTTGCTGCTGAACGCCGAGACGCAGGCGGACGTCGTGGACGAGGTGTTGAAGAACATCCCGCTCTCCCAGGACCAGGGCCGCAACGATGTGAACGACGCCCTCGACTCGATCTCCGGGACGAACGCGCAGGCGCTCGGGTTCATCGGACTGGTCGGGTTGTTGTGGTCCAGTTCCAGCATGTTCGGTTCGATCCGGCGGGCGCTAAACATCGTCTACCGCGACCCGGAGTACAACCGGCCGTGGTTCCAGCAGAAGGTGGTGGACCTGGTGCTGGTGATCGGGCTCTCGGTGTTCTTCCTGGCCTCGATCGGGGCGACGGCGGCGCTGCGGGTCATCAAGGGACGGAGCGAGGACACGGCCTGGCTGGGGGACCTCTCGCGGGACGCGGGGTTCATGTGGGAGATCGCGCAGTACGGCATCCCGTTCGTGTTCTCGTTCGTGGCGTTCGCCTTCTGCTACACGATCGTGCCGAGCCGCAACCGGAACCTGGGCAACGCCTGGCCAGGAGCGCTCGTGGCGGCGGTGCTATTCGAGGGCGCGAAAGCGGTGTTCGCTTACTACGTGACGCATTTCAAGAACTACGACGTGGTGTTTGGCTCGCTCGGGGCGGTGATCACGTTCATGTTCTGGGTGTACCTGAGCAGCCAGATCCTGCTGATTGGCGCTGAGACAGCGGCGGTCTACGCCAAGGTGAAGGAACGCGGCGTGAAGCAGTTCAAGTTCAGCGGGTTCGGGGTGCCGATCTACGTGAAGGCATGGCGGACGCTGCGATCGCTGTTCCTGCGGCCGCCGGAGAAGCCGACGGAACCGTGACGGGAAGGCCACGGATTTTCACGGATTTTGGATGATGGCGCGTCGAGATGTTCGGGGCGCTGGGCAGATTTCGTGGCGCTGTATGGGCGAAGCACCCTTGTTGCCGAATGTCACCTGACAGCACGCGATAGACCGATTCTGCAACGCCACTGGGGCGCGAGGGTGCTTCGCCCCTACGGACGTTGCGAGGTGAACCATACCCTAGGCTGGCTTGCGGGCGATAAAGGTGGCGTAGTCCAGCCAGGCGTCGACGGCGCGGCGTTCGAGGGCGACCTGGGATTCGATCTCGTCGGCGAAGAAGATGTCGGCGGGCTGGGTGGTCTTCGCTTCCTCGGCGACGGCGAGCATCGGCGCCCAGTAGTTGTCCCAGGCTTCGCGGCCATGCAGGTGGAGGCGGGTGACGTCGAGACCAGACGCTTCCATGGCGTCGCCGTACTCGTCGGCGGTGATCTGGTTCGCGCCCTTCACCCAACCCCAGTCGTTGGTCAGCTCGCCGGGCTTGTCGCGCCAGACGATGTCCGAGACGATAACGTACCCGCCGGGCCGGACGGCGCGGGTCATCTCGCGGAACGCGTCTTCCATGCCGACGATGGACGGCGCGCCGATGCAGTACGCGGCATCCATAGTGTCCCCACGGACGGGGATCTGCCGGCCGTTGGCACGGACGAGCGAGACGAGATCGCGGAGGTTGAAGAACCAGAACTTGGCGGTCGAATAGTGGACGAAGGCGTCGTACGGCTCGACGCAGAGGATGCGGCAACCGAACTCCCCGGCGAGCGTGCTGGCCGCTTCGCCTTTCCCGGAACCGACATCGAGCAGCCAGGTGTTGTCGTCCGGGTGCACAGTCTCGGCGACGATCGCGACGGTCTCGGCGGCGCCGGGAGTGAGGTACTCCTGGCGGGCGTAGATGCGGGTGAAGTCAGGCAACGGACAAACCGACAAACCAACAAACCGGCAAACCAACAAACAAGCAATCGGGCAAAAATACAAACAGTGGGGTCATGCGATGATCGCCAGGCAAGGCGGCGCGCTCCGCCGGGAACAGCGGGATGACGTTGAGTCTTTCGAGAGGCTGCATCAGGCCGTGGCTGGGCTAACCTCCGAAGTGCAGAAGGCGCAGCGGCGGGCTTCGACCGGGATCTCGCTGAGGCACTGCGGGCACTTGGTCGTCGTCGGATCCGGGGTCGGCTCCTTGCGCATGCGGACCATGAGGGCGTTGTACGGGATGACGACGAAGAAGAAGATCGCGGCGGCCACCATGATGAACGAGATCAGGGCGTTGATGAAGCTGCCGTAGCGGAAGGTGCTGTCGTTGACCTCGAACGTGAGGCTGGAGAAGTCCGGCTTGCCGATGATCGCCGCGATAACCGGCGTAAGGAGGTCTTCGACGAGCGAGGTGACGACGGCCCCGAACGCGACGCCGAGCACCACGGCGACAGCGAGATCGACGACGTTGCCGCGCATGAGAAACGCCTTGAAGTCGTTGAGAATACCCATGAGTTCCCTCCTTGCCTGCTTGCAGTTGGGCTGGAGGAATTGTACGCGAACGGGGAAGGGTGAGCGAACAAGGGCTGACCGATTCGGGGCGTGAGTTACCTGACGACAGATGCAGGCCCCCCGCCAGATCCTGGGCGATAGGAGGTCAACCCGCTTCGGGTATTAGGGCGCCCAGGATGACAGCATGACCGGCTTCGCCTTACGCCGGGGTGTACTCGTCCTCGTGGTGGGTGACTCGGCCCTCGGATTCGAGCTTGGCGAGGTGGGCTTCGATCTGGCGCATGGCGGAGGGGACGACACGCTTGTCTAACTCCGGGTAGATGGCGTTCAGCATCGCTTTGACGGTGCGCTTGTCTTTCGCCATCAGCTTCAGGATCTGAGCCTCGCGCTCCGCGCGGTGGTCGATGATCTCCTGGAGTTTGGCGGGGACGTTGTGAACGGCGTCGCCGTGGCCGGGCAGCATCACGGCGCAGTCCAGCGTCTTAAGGCGCTCCAACGACTTGATATACAGCCCCATGTCTCCGTGCGGGGGCGGCGAGATGGCGACCGTGCCGAGACCGATCGCCGTGTCGCCGGTGAAGAGCGCCTTCTCCTGCGGCATGTAGATACAGACGGATCCGAGCGTGTGGCCGGGCGTGTGCACGATCTGCAGTTCCAGCGAGCCGACGGTGAAGGAGTCGCCGTCGTTAACGAGGACGTCGGGAGTGGCTTCGGCGCC
>JANLRX010000253.1:0-1716 GCA_031362025.1 Chloroflexota bacterium | reverse complement strand
CACGCGCCACGAACGCAGACATCCGGGCCACGCGACGAGCGTGCCGGTGCGTCATCTTGTCACGCACGTCCAACGCGGAAGACAACACGTCCACCACCGCCGAGACGAGGCGCTTGTCATCGTCCTTCTTCGAGCGGTCGTGCTTGAATCCCTTGCGCTCAAGCTTGTTGGCGTAGAGCTTCGTGTCCGCCCAGTGGATGATCTCTTCGAGGTTGCTGCCACCCCACGGGTAGCCGCCGGTACCGATCGAAACTCCAAGGAAGATACTGGCGTGGTCTGTCTCGCAGATCGGGTCCTTGGACAGCGCTTCCCAGATCTTCCACGCGAGCTTGTCGGCGTCTTTCCGGTCAGCGTTCGGCATAATCACCGCGAACTCGTCGCCGCCGATGCGCGCCGTCACGTTTCGTTCTCCAGCGGCAAGGTTGAGGACGCGCCCAAAGTTACGCAGGACAACGTCGCCCACCTGGTGGCCGAACTCGTCGTTGATCAGCTTCAGGTCGTCCACGTCCAGCATCAAGATGGAAAGCTCCCGCTTGTAGCGGTCGGTCAGTTCCATCTCCATTTCCATCTGTTCGTAGAAGAAACGGCGGTTTTGAAGCTGCGTCAGCTCGTCGCGTCCGGTCAGCTCCTGGATCTCCGCGCGGCGGGCCATCCAGAGGTGCTGCATGCGCTTCTGCTCGCGTCGCATCCGGCGCTCTGCGATCCAAAGCAGGATGTACGAGATGACGCCAAACGCCAGTACGGCTCCTGCGCCTGCGAACGGCGCGATCGGATCGCCCTTCAGGCTGACGATTGCGGCCGCCGCGGCACCCGCCGAGGCTAGTGTGGCCAGCAAGGCCATCAAGCGCAGCCCGAACAGCGAGCGCTTCTTGGAGTCGCTAAACGATTCGTCCAGGTCCTTTATGAATCGTGACACGTGTTAGTCCTCATGTTCTCTGAAATGCCTGCACGAAATTCGCGCTCGGCGTATGGTTGCCCCTTACACAGGTAGACGGCTCCTCCTTAACCTTTCGTTACCAACGTGGAAGAGAGATACCAGCGATTCACCCAATCTTTACTGCCGGACACGACCCCCTTCCGTCCACAAACCACCACTATGGAACCCTTGTTCTAAATTGCCTTGTCCGATAAAATAACCAGTTGAGCCGGCACACCCTTTACCGGCCCTGGAAGGACCCGCCCAATGCCCCTTGACGCCATCGTCGAAGCCCCGCTCACCACCCTGAGTCTGTCGAAGGGCCGCGAACATAACCCGCCCACTGGATGGAGTAGCCCTGATGCCCCTTGACGCCATCGTCGTCCGCGGCGCCCGCGAACATAACCTGAAGAACATCGACGTCGAAATCCCGCGCGATAAGCTCGTCGTGATCACCGGCGTTTCGGGCTCCGGCAAGTCCTCGCTCGCCTTCGACACCATCTACGCCGAGGGCCAGCGCCGCTACGTTGAGTCGCTCTCCGCCTACGCTCGCCAGTTCCTCGGCCTGATGGAAAAGCCTGACGTGGACTACATCGACGGCCTCTCCCCGGCGATCTCCATCGACCAGAAGGGTGCGTCGCGTAACCCCCGGTCCACCGTCGCCACTCAGACCGAGATCTACGACTACATGCGGCTGCTCTACGCCCGCGTCGGCCACCCGCACTGCCCCAATTGCGGTCGCCCGATCGAGCGCCAGACCGTCCAACAGATCGTGGACTCCATCCTTGCCGTCCCGCCCG
>JANLRX010000236.1:0-5610 GCA_031362025.1 Chloroflexota bacterium | reverse complement strand
GTCCGAGCGCCGGGATCACGTACGTCGCTGGCATGCCGACGCTTGTTCAGTACCTGACCTTCGCCGAGGGGACGCAGGTCCCGGGGGCGGCGCAGAACGTTGGTTGGCCCGTGGTCGCGGTGGTGAGCAACATCGGCGACCCTGAACTTCTGCAGAAGCCATATGCGATCACGGACTACTGCTCGCCGCAGCTGTCCGTCACGAGCTTCCAGGGTGTGGCGGAAGGAGTGCCGCTGTTCACGAACCCGGCACCGGGCTCGTACACCGTCACGGCGGAGATCACCTCGATGCCGGACGCAGACGGGGACACGTATGAGAACACGCTCGACACGTGCCCACTCATCGCGAATCTTGGGAGCCCCCGTGTTCCCATGGACGGGGACCTTGATAGCGACGGATTGGACGGTGCGTGCGATCCGAATGACTTTCCGCCCAGCGGGGGTACGAATTCAGACGAGGACTTCGACGGGTTCCTGAACAGGCAGGACAATTGTCCTCTGGTGGCAAACGGTGGCAATGAGGACAACCAGGCTGATGTTGACCACGACTACATCGGTGACTTCTGCGATCCGAATCCGGGCGAGGCGAACGGTGCTTTCGAGAAGACCACCATTCATGTGCAGGTGACGATTACGGGTGAATACACAGCGCGATCCGGAGATGTGGACTGCGACGGCGACGTGACGACGCGCGATGCGCAAGTAATCATCCGGTCCGTGGTGGGGAACCCGATCGAGCTGCCTGCAAACTGTCCGGAGCCAGGGGAGCCGGTGGGCTAGATGCGAGTACCACTATCCATTTCCACTGCTGCGCTGCTTATCGTTGCGGGAGGACTCGCCGTCATGAGGGGCGAGACCGCGGATGCGGGAGGGAACTTCAACCCGACGTTCTATATGTCGATCGAGGACTCTCGGGTCTATGCGGTATCCGGCTTTAACCTGGAGGTGACGCTTCCAGCCAAGGACTACAACATCGCCCGGAGCGTATTTGTCACGCCCTCCGAATGGACTGTGACACCGGGCGACCTGATACCAATCGGGGAGCCGGTTGGTGAGGTCAACACGAACACAATAGTCGGGACATTTAATGCGCCGTGCACTCAGGTAATACCGCTTCCGTTCGACCTCCTGAACGCATCGATCGATACGTCTCAGACGATCGCATTTGGCGACGAGGACGCCGACCAAGAGCGGGACTTCGCGGAAGACGAAGACGGGAACGGGTTCGCGGACGGGCTCGATCGCTACCCAGAGTTCTTGAACCGAATGTTCGCCAGTCAGCAACCGCTGCGGCGTTATGCCGGAATCACCATCCTGACCGGCGTGCCCACCTTGCTGCAGTACATCACTTTCCCACCAGGCGCCGATATTCCGGGTCTCGGAGTGATGGAAGACTACGCGTCAGTTCTGTTGCTTGAAGACTTTGGCGATACACAGAGAGCGTTTAGTCCCGCCGCGATCACAAACTTCTGCGCGCCCTGGGACGCGGACATACATCTGCGCGGTCGGACTGAGAATGGTGTCGAATTGTTCCGCAATCCGGACGCGGGAAACTACGGATTCTCGGCGATCATGACTTTCCGACGAGACACCGATGGTGACGGATATGAGAACTTCATCGACACCTGCCCCTTCATCCCGAATCTTGGCGACCCAACGGTTTCGGCTGACGGCGATTTTGATAGCGACGGTCTGGACGCGGCTTGCGATCCCAACGACGACCCCTTCACCGGGGGCACGAACTCGGACGAGGACAACGACGGCTACCAGAATCGGCAGGACAATTGTCCATTGGTCATGAACGGGTACGAGGAGGATAACCAGGCGGATGGCGATGCGGATGACATCGGAGATGCGTGCGATGTCTACCCCGGCACGCCCGATGGGTCATCCGTCCAGGTGACTCGGACACTCATCCTTCCTGTGACGGGCGTCCTCTCGCCGCCGCTATCCGGTGATGTGGACTGCGACGGCGAGGTGACGAGCCGGGACGCGCAGGTGATCATCCGGTCAGTGGTGGGGAACCCGATCGAGCTGCCAACGAACTGCCCCGAGCCCGGCGAGGTGATCGGCTAGGTGTAAATCGCGAGCACACGGTCGCGCCCCGCGAGGTCGGGATGCACCACTATGCGGGCGTTCCTGAACGCTGCGGCTGCCAGTGCAGACGCCGCGTCGCCCTGCCACTCGCCGATCTCGGCCAAGAGGGCGGCGTTGGGGGCGAGGCGTGTTGGCGCGTCCGCGAGCAGGCGGCGGACCTGGTCGAGGCCGTCGGGGCCGCCGTCGAGGGCGAGGCGGGGTTCGTGGCCGTGGACCTCGGGGTACTCGTCCTGCCACATCGCGGTGGTGAGGTAGGGGAGGTTGGCGGTGAGGATGTGCACGGGCTCGTCGAGCGGGGTGAGCAGGTCGCCTTCGCGAAATTCGATGCGGTTGGCGACGTTGTGGCGTTCGGCGTTTCCGCGTGCCACAGCGAGCGCGTCGGCGGAGATGTCGGTGGCGATGAGGTGGGCGTCCGGCAGCGAGACGGCGAGGGAGATGGCGATGGCGCCTGAGCCGGTGCCAATATCAGCGATGGAGAGGGGGCCAGTCAGCGTACGGGCGAAGGCGATGGCGTGCTCGACGAGGGTCTCGGTTTCGGGGCGGGGGATGAGGACGGCGGGGGTGACTTCGAGGTCGAGGCCGTAGAACTCGCGGTGGCCCGTGATGTAAGGGAGCGGTTCGTGGGCGAGGCGTCGCTGGAGGAGGGTGCGGAAGCCGTCGTTTTGGGAGGGCGCGAGTTCATCTTCGAGACGCTGGTAGAGGTGGACGCGGTCCAGCCTGAGCGCGTGCATGAGCAGAAGTTCGGCTTCGAGGTGCGCTTCGTTGCTGCCGTTCGCTTCGAGGAGTTGGCGCGCTTCGAGGAGGGCTTCGCGGAGGGTCATGGGTGAAGGGTGATGGGTAGGGGGTGATGGGTGAGGTTCCGGCGGCGACATGTTGGCGTGTGGTCCGAGGCTCACCTCCGCCAGCGCCCCCGGTGGAGGGCTGAAGCCGCTCCGCTACTCCCGGGGGTTTGGCTCACGCCAGTTGGGCTTCGAGCTTTTCGGCTTGCTCGTGCTCCTGCAGGGCGTCGATGACGTCGTCGAGGTCGCCGTCGAGGAGTGAGGGGAGGCTGTGGCGGGTGTAGCCGATGCGGTGGTCGGTCATCCGGTCCTGAGGGTAGTTGTAGGTACGGATCTTCTCGGAGCGATCCCCGGTGCCGACCTGCGAGCGGCGATTGGAGTCGATCTCCTCGCGCTGCTTGCTGACCTCCTGGTCGAGCAGGCGGGCGCGGAGGACGGCCATCGCCTTGTTGCGGTTCTTGAGCTGGGAGCGCTCGTCCTGGCAGGTGGCAACGATGCCTGATGGGAGGTGCGTGATGCGGACGGCGTTGTCGTTCTTCTGGACGTTCTGGCCGCCCGCGCCGCCGGCGTTGTAGGTGTCGATGCGGAGGTCGTTGGCGTTGATCTGGATGTCCACCTCATCGGCTTCGGGGAGGACGGTGACGGTGGCGGTGGAGGTGTGGATGCGGCCCTGCGCTTCGGTCTCAGGGACGCGCTGTACGCGGTGGACGCCGCTCTCGAACTTGAGACGGCTGTATGCGCCCTGGCCGTTCACCTGGAACACGATCTCCTTGAACCCACCGCGGTCGCTGGCGTGGGAGTCGAGGACTTCGGTCTTCCAGTTCAGGCGCTCGGCATAGCGGCTGTACATGCGGAAGAGGTCGCCGGCAAAGAGCGAGGCTTCTTCACCACCGGCGGCGGCGCGGATCTCGACGATGACGTCCTTGTCGTCGTACTGGCCCTTGGGGATCAGCAGACGGCGGAGGCGGGCCTCGAGAGCGGCGATGCTGGCCTCGTTCGACTCGATCTCCTCGCGGGCGAGCGCGACCATCTCGGCGTCGCTGCCGTCATCGACGAGCCCACGCGCCTGGTCGAGCGATTCCTTGAGGTGCCGGTACTCCTCGCCGATGCGGACGATCTCACCGAGCTGAGAGTGCTCGCGGGCCAGTTTGTTGACGCGCTCGTAGTCCCCGGAGATTTCGGGGTCGGCCATCTGCTCACCGAGTTCACGGTAGCGCTGTTCGATTGAGGAAAGACGGTCCCACATGGGTTGGAACAGGGGGCGTTGGAACTGGGAACCTGGAACTTGGAACCCGGCGCCTATACCCTGCTGTTGTGCCTCCAGACGTGATTGAGGCCCCGCCGTTCGGAGCCTACGACAATTGTAGCATCGGGGAACTGACGGGCTAGGCAGACAGCCGGGCGATCACGTCCGCCAGCGGCACGGTGTCTTGCCCACCCTCGCGCAGGTCCTTCAGGGCGACGGCGCTTTCGGCGAGTTCGCGTTCGCCGATGATGGCGGCGTAGCGCGCGCCGAGGGCGTCGGCGTGGCGCAGCTGTGACTTGAGCGAGCGCTCGCCGGAGGTGAGGACGGCGGAGACTCCTGCGCGGTGCAAGTCGGAGGTCAGCTTGTAGGCGACGGTGCGGGCCGCGGCGCCCTGGTAGGCGACGTAGACGGCGAGGCCGGGCGCGTCGGGCAGGAGGATCTCCTGGCGCTTGAGGTTGATGATGATGCGCTCGATGCCGGTGCCGAAGCCGATGCCGGGGGTTGGCTTGCCGCCCAGCTCCTCGATCAGACCGTCGTAGCGGCCTCCACCGCCGATGCTCGACTGGCCGCCCTCTTCGAGCGGCTGGACCTCGAAGACGGTGCGCGTGTAGTAGTCGAGGCCGCGGACGAGGCGGGGATTGAGGTGATACGGGATGCCAGCGGCTTCGAGGTACGCCTTGAGCTGCGAGAAGTGCTCCCCGCAGGCGTCGCAGAGGTAGTCGGTGAAGGCTGGTGCGCCGGCGATCGCAGCCTGACAGCGCGCGTCCTTGCAGTCGAGCAGGCGCAGGGGGTTGCGGTCGTAGCGGCCGCGGCAGTCGTCGCAAACGGTGTCGAGCTTATCTGCGTAGTAGGCGCGCAGCACTTCGAGGTAATGGGGGCGGCAGTTGCGGTCGCCGATCGAGTTGAGGTGCAGCGTGAGGCCGGTCAGTCCCAGCTCTTCGTACAGGCGCCAGAGCATCTCGATGATCTCGGCGTCGATGGAGGCGTCGCCGTCGCCGATCGCTTCGGCTCCGAACTGGTGGTGCTCCCGGTAACGCCCTGCCTGGGGACGGTCGTAGCGGAAGTTGGGCATGACGTACCAGAGGCGGACGGGCTGCGGCTGGTTGTGCAGGCCGTGTTCGAGGTAGGCGCGGCAGACGGGCGCGGTGCCTTCTGGACGCAGCGCCAGCTTCTGTTCGCCACGGTCCTCGAAGACGTACATCTCTTTCTGGACGATGTCGGTCGTGTCGCCGACGCCGCGGGTGAAGAGCGTCGCGTCCTCGAAGATGGGCGTCTCGATCTGGCCGTAGCCGAAGCGCCTGGCGACGGACTCGGCGGTGTTGCGGACGTGGTCCCACCACGGTTGTTCGTCCGGAAGGACGTCCTGGGTGCCGCGGGGAGCCTTGTATTCGGGCATGGGCTAAGGGTAACGGGTGAAGGGTGAAGGGTGAAGGGTGAAGGGACGGCGGTAACGGGATGCCTGCTGTAAACTCTACGTATGGCGATACAG
>JANLRX010000215.1:0-1785 GCA_031362025.1 Chloroflexota bacterium | reverse complement strand
CGCGCCGAGCCTGCCAGCATGCTTCCGACGCCGACATCGCCGGCGTGCTGCAACTTCACAAGGCTATGATCAAAGAATACCGCAGTCGAAATCGCCTCAACATGGCCGGCGAGGTAGTGGGCTAGCGTCGGCGGCGGGCTTGTACCGCGCCCCCTGCAAACGACGCCACGGCAAGTCCCACGACCACAGCGATTAGCGGGAGGCCTGTGCCGTTGGAGCCAGTGCTGGGCCCAGTCAGTAGTTCCGTCGTGCCACCCACCGGGACCACGGCCTGCATGACGGCGAAGGGCGACAGCGAGGTCGTGTGGCCGCAGATGACGTCTCCGACGGCCGGTACCGGGTCGGTGATGTTGGACCACCCACCGACGGCGTAGTGCATCAGGAGCGGTGTGTTCACCGGGTTGATCTGCGAGGTGTCGTAGGTGATGCAGACCTTGTGGGATCCGGAAGTGGTCGCTGTCGTATTGATCTCGTAGAAGACCGGGTCGACTGGCTGCACGTTGCCGGGGTCGCTGTGGCTACCCACGCCGGTCACTTCAAGACCGGCGGGTGGTGGCGGTCCGGTTTTGCCCATGGAAACGGTCGTGTTGCCGGCGCCGGTCACCGTGTCGAACGTCACGACCACACCCTTCGTGAAGGCCGTGCCGCCGTTGAGGGAGACGACGACGCTGGTTCCAGGCGCCGTGTTGAGCACGGGAGGAGTCGGCGGCACCGGGGTTGGCGTCGGGTTGGTCGACTCCACACACGCGTTAGGGGGCTTGTCGAACTCAACGACGCGGTTGTTCCCGTATTCGGAGATCCAGATGTTGCAGCCGGGCCCGACGGCGATCGACCAGGGATCTCCCTGGCTGGTGGCGCTGATGCCGCCGTTGTTGTTGCCCCAGGTGGTGAAGCTTCCGCCCTGCGCGAAGACGACGTCGGCGGTCGTGCCGAAGACGAGTGGCTCGTCGTATTCCAGGGTGCGCTCGGTGCCGGTGTCCGTGATGTACACGTTACCGACGATGTCCGCGATGATGTCGGTGGGGGATTCCAGCGTGTCGGCATTGACGCCCGGGTCATTCGGGTTATTCGTGGTGAAGGAGCCGTACTGGCCGAAGACCGCGTCGGCGGTGGTGTCGGTTGTGATCGGGGTCTTGTACATGAGGGCGCGGGCGTTGCTGCCATCAGTGACGTAGAGGTTGCCCGACGGGTCGATGCCAATGCCGTTGATGTCTTCGAGGCTGTTTGCGCTGATGCCGCCCTTGTTGGGGAGGCCGGTGGTCATGCTGCCGAGCTGCCCGAACACGCGGTCGGCGGTCGTGTCGCCCAGGTCGTACTCAAGCACGCGGTGCATCCCGCGGTCGCCGACGTAGACACGGAGAGCGCTGTCAACGGCTACGGAGTACGGGTTGGTCAGGGTGTTGGCCGTCGGGTTCACTTCGTACCAGAAGCCGGTGTAGGCCCCGCTGGTAAAGCTGTTGCCCTGTCCGAAGACCCGATCGGCAATCAGGTCGCTGCTGAGCGGGGTGTAGTACTCCAGCACCCGGTTGTTCTGCCAGTCGACGACGTAGAGGTTGCCCGCGTTGTCTACGGCGACGTCAGTCGGCTGGCAGAGGCTGGAGGCGGTGATCCCGCCAAGGTTGCAGGCACCGGAGGTGAAGCTGCCGGCCTGTCCGAACACTCGGTCGGCGATGGCGTCGGTGTTGAGCGGGTTATCGTACTCCAGCACGCGGTTCTTCGCGTTATCGGCTACGTAAACGTTTCCGGCGCTGTCCACGGCGACTCCGTGGGGTGAGCAGAGCGACG
>JANLRX010000094.1:0-6277 GCA_031362025.1 Chloroflexota bacterium | reverse complement strand
GCGACGAGGATGTCGATCTTCAAGACCTGAATATCCTCTTGCGATTCCACGTCGGCCTCCCGAATCCTGACCCGTCTGGTGGAAGCTGCCCCGAAATAGGCTCGGAGTTCACGCTGGAACCGATAACCGGCACCTCACCCACGGTGACAGCCACAGAGCCTGCGACGGCGACCGCGGGTCCCACAGTGACGCCCACTGTCACACCTACAGTGACACCGTTGTCGACGCCGTCTGCGACGCCCGTCGGGACTGCTACGGTAACGCCGGTCGTGACAGCTACCGCCGTAGCCACATCGACACCAACGCCGACTGCGAGCCCCACGCCGACATCGTCCCCAACACCCTCGCCGTCACCGACGCCGGACGCTATCCCGCCAACTATCACCAACATCTCCCACACGCCCGCGACAGGTGACGTCAACGACCAACCTGGTTGCGGAACCGACCCGACGACCCTCAACGTCAGCGCCAACATTAGCGACAATAGCGGCGTCATCGCACAGCGAAGGGTCTACTGGAAGTACGCGTACCAGAACACATTCGGATACGGTATCCCGACCTTCGGACATGACGGTAAGTACCACCTGATCATCGACCCGCCTGAGATCACCATCGCGGGCGGGTCCGCGACGCTACAGTACTTCTTCTGGGCTCAAGACGGTTCGGGCAACGCCACAACGAGCACTACCCGTACACGCGTGATAGACGACTGCTTGCCGATAGACAGCTAGAGTCAGCAGGCAACCGAATGCTCGTGCCGTGAGTAAACGCGGACTGTGAGCGGCTGATAACCCAGACAAACGCGGGAGAGATGACCTCATCGGGATTGCAAGGCCGACTCTCGTTGCGGTCGAGATTGCTGTCAGCTGGGATTGTCCATGCAGAAACGGCCCCTGGAGGGGCCGTTTCTAGATACGAAAGGGTGGTGCCGGGGGGCAGATTTGAACTGCCGACACCGCGGTTTTCAGCCGCGTGCTCTACCCCTGAGCTACCCCGGCACGGACGTCTATCTTACGAACGCGCCGCTCGGCGTGGCAAGGCGGCGGTACAATCGCACCAACTATGCGCGTCGGCACGATCATGGAAACGAAGCCCCAGGAGTACCGCGTCGGCCTCACCCCAACCGGCGCCCGCGCCCTCCTCGAAGCCGGCCACGAGGCCCTGATCGAACGCGGCGCAGGCATCCGCGCGGGCTTCCCCGATGACGCCTACGCGGACGCCGGAGCCCGCCTTTGCGACACCCCCAAGGACGTTGTCGCCCGCGCCGACCTGCTCGTCAAGGTGAAGGAGCTTCTCCCGCCGGAACTCGCTCTCCTTCGTCCTGGCTTTATCCTCTTCGCCTACCTCCATCTCCCCAACGATGCGGCGGGCACCAAAGCGCTTCTCGACTCCCGCACCAACGCCATCGCCTACGAGAACGTCCGCCTCCCCGACGGCTCGCTGCCTTTGCTGATCCCGATGAGCCGAGTCGCGGGACGAATGGCCGGGGACATCGCCGCACAGTACCTCAAGAAGCCCGGCCCCGGCCGAGGCAAGCTCCTCGGCGGCATCCAAGGCGTCGCTCCCGCCCGTGCTGTCGTCGTCGGGAGCGGCCACGTTGGCGCGGAGGCCGCGGACGTCCTCAGTGCACTCGGCGCGCAGGTCACCGTCACCGCCCGCGATCCCGGAAAGCTCGCCGCCCTCGAAGCGTCGCTCGAAGGCCGGATCGCCACCCGCATCATCAACCCAGACGTCCTGCGCGAACTGCTCGCGGGCGCTGACATCCTCATCGGGGCCGTCTGGTCTCCCGATGGTTTCGCGCCAAAGCTTGTCAGCCGCGACATGGTTCGCTCGATGGGTGAGGGAGCCGTCATCGTCGAAGTTGGCATCGACCAGGGCGGCGTCTGCGAGACGTCCCATCCCACCACCCACGCCGAACCCACCTACGTCGACGAGGGTGTCATCCACTACTGCGTTCCCAATATGCCCGGCGCCGTGCCCCGCACCAGCACCGAGGCCCTGACCAACGCCACGCTCCCCTACATCCTCAAGCTTGCCAACAAGGGCCTCGCCTCCCTCCGCGACGACCCAGCCCTCGCCGCCGGTGCCTGCACAATCAACGGCCACCTCACCAACGAATCCGTAGCTAACACCCACGGCCTCCCGTACACCCCACTCAGCGAAGTCCTCTAACCCCAAACCCTACCTGTGCCCTTCTGTGTCCATCTGTGGTTAAAAACCCGCTTGTGCTAGACTTCACACACGACCATGGCCGCCCTGCTTCTCGTCTCCTCGCAGCCCGTTTCCGGTAAGACGGCCGTCGCCGCCGGGCTCGCCCGCAGGCTCGCCGCCCACCGGCACGCCGTCGCGCTCACCCGCACCGGGGATGACCCCCACGCCGCCGCTGACACCGCCTTCTTCGACCACCTCCGCCTCACCGGCGATTTTCAGGTCACAGAGGCTCCCGCCGGCGATATCGCGGCCACTCTCGCAGCGCATCCCGGCGTCCGCGCCATCATCATCGCCACCCCCGCCGACCAGCCCACCGACATCGCGACGTTCGTGCGCTCGGCCGGCCCTGTCTCCGGCGTCATCCTCAACCGCATTCCCGCCCGCCTCATCGACGCCACCCGCGCCGCCTACCAGGCCGCCGGCGTCCCCCCACTAGCCATCATCCCGGAGGACCGCGTCCTTGCTTCTCCCACCATCGCGCAAGTCAGGGACGCGCTCAGTGCGGATGGCGTATTTCTCGACGAAAACGCCGAACGCATCCTTGTCCAGCCCGTGATCGCTTCCATCGCCGCCGACCCCGGCCAGGCGTACTTCACCCGCACCGAGGCCGAAGCCGTCATCGTCCGCAGCGACAAGCCCGACCTGCAACTCGCCGCCCTCAACGCTGGCGCTGGGTGCCTGATCGTGACCGGCGGCCTGCCCGTGCTCTCCTACGTGAACGAGCGCGTGGCCGACGACGAACTGCCGTTGATGCGCACAAAGTTGGACACGAAGCAGACCGTTAGCGCCATAGAAGAACTGTTTGGCTCCGCGCCGTTCAGCGGTGACGAAAAGGTGCAGCGCATGGAATCACTCCTCGCGCACCTGGATATCGACGCGCTCCTCGAGCGCTCAGCCGTCTAACAGCGGCTAGTCGAGCGTATCGCCCAACAACGGCCCGTCTTCCCCAACGCCGCCATCGGCCGTCTGTGGCCGTCGCGGAGGGGCACGCCGCGGCTGAGCCTGCGGCCGGGAGGGTGTCGTAACGCGTGCCTCGGCCGGAGCACCAACGCTCGGGACAGCGGAAGCCGGTACAGGCGGCAGTGGTTCGGGCACACCGTAACCCCGTCGCTCCGTCCCGCAGAACGGGCAAGCCACCCAGTTGAAGCTCAGCAGTTGCTCGCACTTCACGCAGATGTCTTTGAGCTGCGTCGCGCAGAAGGGGCACAGCCGCCACCCGCGCTCGACGAACCGTCGGCACGACGGGCACATCCCTTCGTCGCCGATCTCCCGCAGCAGCGTCTCTTCCTCCAGCGACCGCGCGTACGACTCTTCGAGCGACTCGCGAGGCCGCAGCATCAGGTACAGCGCCAGGCCAGGGATGTTGAAGCCGGGGAAGAACATGATCGCCACGAACACAGCGAGCACCTGCAACCCGAGGTCGCGCGTGCGTTCGCGGATGTCGCGGTAGACCCAGACGATGATGCTGAGCCAGAGGAGAATAGCCCAGACGCCGGCAATCAGCCCGACGAGAATCCCGAGATCTTCCACTAACTGGCTCCCTGCATAAGCGTCATTTTACACCGGCGCTGCCGGATTCTTGCCTAATATAACGCTCGCAAACGCTTATGGCTGCGCTTTCACCGCGCCTATACACTGAAAGCGAGACCTTTGACATGGCCCGAAAACCCCGCGAGAACCGCATCGATCCCCCCGAACGGGTTACCGTTACCCTCTGCGACGTCGCCCACGAGGGCGGCACCGTCGCGCACGACAACGGCCGCACGCTCTTCCTCGACTACGGCATCACCGGTGAGACCGTCGTCGCCGAACTGGACCGGGAGCGTGCCGGCGTCTTTTTCGGCCGAGTGGTTGAGGTGCTCGACCCATCCCCGAAGCGTATCAAGGCCCCGTGCGTCTACTTTGGCGAGTGTGGCGGGTGCCAGTGGCAGCACATCGACTACGCCCACCAGCTCGAACTCAAGCGCCAGGTCGTCCGCGACCAGCTCCACCGCATCGGCCGCTTCGAGGACCCGCCCGTCTCCCCCACCGTCGGCGCTGACAACCCGTGGGGGTACCGCAATCACATCCGCTTTTCCGCCAAGCCCCGCGGCGAGGTGGGCTTCGTCCGTCGCCGCACCCACCGCTTCCTCCGCGTCGACCACTGCCTCATCGCCGACCCCTGGATCAACCAAGCGCTGCCGAAGCTCCAGGGCAAGGGCGGCGGCCTCCACCAGATCGCCATCCGCCGCGGCGTCAAGACCGGCGAGCTGCTCATCCACCCCGACCTCACCGCCATCGAACCGTCGTTCCCTTCCGGCCAGAAGTACTACCACGAAGAGCTGCTCGGCCACACGTTCCGAGTCTCGGGCGCTTCGTTCTTTCAGACCAATACCCCGCAAGCCGAGCGCCTCATCGAACTCGTCCGCGATCGCCTCGCTCCCCAGCCTCACGAAACACTGGCGGACGCCTATGCCGGCGTCGGCACGTTCGCCGTCATCCTCGCCCCGCTCGTCACTCGTGTCATCGCGATCGAGGAGTCCGCGGCCGCCGTTGACGACGCGATGGTCAACATCGCCGCCTCGCCCAACGTCCAGTACTTCCGCGGCAAGGTTGAGGATACCCTCCACACCATCGATGAGCGTATCGACTGCCTGATCCTCGATCCGCCGCGTCTCGGCGCGCACCCACAGGCGATCGCCGCCGTCGTCCGTTCTCGCCCGCCGCGCATCGCGTACGTCTCCTGCGATCCAGCCACCCTCGCCCGCGACCTCCGCCTCCTCGTCGACGGTGGCTACGAACTCGTGGACGTTACGCCCGTGGACATGTTCCCGCAGACTTACCACAACGAGTGCGACGCCACCCTGCGGTCCACCGCTTAGTCAGGCACAACCAGACGGTGACTTCGACGTTATCATTGGCGAGTGACACAGCTTCGCATCATCTTTCTATTTCTCTGTCTTATCGCAACTGCCTTTTCGGCTTCGTCCTGCTCTTCTAACGATGACGGAAGTTCTACGGCCATCCCGACCGCGCCGAGCGACACCCCCACCAACCCCACGACACGCTCACCTATCGGGACCACGCCGCCGGCTGAACCAACTCCGCGTGCGTTTCAAGGAGACGAGTCTCAGGAGCTGACGGCGTTCGACTTCACGGATCAGCTCCACGGCTGGGTCACGAAAGGACACGAATTCTACGCAACGATGGATGGCGGCCAAAACTGGGTTCTCCGGGGAACTCTGGAGTTCTACGTCGAGCAACTGCAAGCCGTTTCGTCAGATGAAGGCTGGTTTTCCTCCGGTGCGTTTCTTTTCCATACAACCGACGGTGGGATGACGTGGACGCGAAAAGAGTTCCCTAACTCCGTCCGGATTAGCGACATGGAGTTCATCGACCCAGAATATGGTTGGGTCCTTGCTGGGAAGGAATTATTTAGCACAAGCGATGGCGGCGAAACATGGAGCGTGAATACTTCTCCCTGCCTCAGTTCCGAAGCTGGCCCGGTGGTGTCTTTCGTCAATGAAGCAATCGGATGGATCGGATGCCCTTCGATACCCGGTGCTGGGAGTCAGTTGAAGGCACTGTACAGAAGCGACGATAGCGGCGGACATTGGACTCTAATATCGAATTCAGGTTTACCCGGCGGAACCATCGCTCCCGGCCATGTGCCAGCAGGCGGATACATGCACGATGTTTTCTTCCTCGACGAACTTAACGGTTGGATCAGTACGACCCGCGGCGGCCTGATTAAGACATCTGATGGCGGTCTGAGTTGGACGTGGGTTTCAGTCGGCGAAGCACTGAGCGTCGGTGATGAATTTGTGACTTCGGCGCGGTTCTTCTCATTGGACGAAGGATACGCACTCGTTTCCACCCATGACGGGGTACTGGCACACACTGACGACGCCGGTGCTACGTGGTCGGTCACATTCCCTCCGGACTATTCTCCGCTTCCCCAATAGGTGCGTCTCATCCTCGCCTCCGCCTCCCCCCGCCGCCACGAACTGCTCGCCCGTCTCGCCCTGGACTTCGAGGTGCGACCGGTAGACGTCGACGAGGACACCGGCAGCATCAAGGACCCGCA
>JANLRX010000067.1:0-2289 GCA_031362025.1 Chloroflexota bacterium | reverse complement strand
CCGGCAATGACGGGATGACAAATCACTACGACCTACTCGTACTTGGCTCCGGCCCGGCTGGACAGCGGGCGGTCGTGCAGGCGAGCAAGCTGGGTAAGCGCGCCGCATTCGTGGAACGAATGACGACGGTTGGCGGGGTCTCGATACACACCGGGACGATCCCCAGCAAGACTCTTCGCGAGGCCGTGATCTACCTGACGGGGTTTCACCAGCGGACGTTCTACGGCGGCTCCTATAAGGTCGACGACGACATCACGATGAGTGACCTGCTGTTCCGATCGGAACATGTGATCCACCACCAGATCGAGGTGGCCGGCACGCAGCTTCAGCGAAACGGTATCGAGGTGTTGTGCGGAGAGGCGTCCTTCGTAGACTCGCATACAGTTGCTGTCGCCAGCACTGGCGGTGAGCGGACGCTCATCAGCGCCGACACGATCCTGATCGCGACTGGCAGCGAGGCAGCGCACGACCCGCAAGTACCGTTCGACGGAGAGCGGGTTCTGACCAGCGACGACCTGCTGCGTCTTGGAGAGGTGCCGAAGTCGCTCGCTGTGATCGGCGCCGGGATCATCGGGACGGAGTACGCGGGCATCTTCGCTGCGCTCGGAGTGCCGGTGACGTTGATCGACCGCCGGCCGCGCTTGCTGCCGTTCGTGGACGCCGAGGTGGCTGAAGCGCTGGTACGTCACTTCACGGAACACAGCGTGACGATGCTCTTGAACGAAGCGGTGGATGGGATCGATACCGAGAGCTCGGCGGAGTTCGTCGAGATTCGGTTGGCATCGGGCAAGGTGGTGCAGGCCGATAAGGTGTTGTACTGCGTTGGCAGGGTGGGTGCGACCGGCGCGCTGAACCTGGCCGTGGCGGGGCTGGAGACAGACGATCGCGGGCGGATTCCCGTAGACGCGCACTTCCGGACATCGGTGCCCCACATCTACGCAGCGGGCGATGTGATCGGCGCCCCGGCGCTGGCGGCGACTTCGATGGAGCAGGGGCGACTCGTGGCGTGCCACGCGTTTGGCGTACCGGAGCAGACAGCGGTCCTCCCGCTTCCTTACGCGATCTACACAGTGCCCGAGATCGCGATGCTCGGTCCGACCTGTGAGGAGTTGGAGGCGGCAGGCGTCGACTATGTCACGGGGCGCGGGCGCTACGGCGAGATCGCGCGCGGCCAGATGCTGGGCGACCCGACGGGCTTTCTCAAGCTGCTCTTTCACAGTCCGACCGGCCGGTTGCTGGCGATCCACGCCGTCGGGGTGCACGCGAGCGAGCTGGTTCACATCGGGCAGGCCGTGATGTCGTTCGGGGGCGGGCTGGACTACTTCATCGACACGGTGTTCAACTACCCGACGCTGGCCGAGTGCTACAAGGCGGCGGCTCTCGATGCCGCGAATGACCTGCGGCGGCAGGGACGATACGAGTCGATCGACACGTTTGAGCCTGCGCCATCAGTTCTGGGCGACGCGCCGTCTGGTTAGCTCTTCTCAGACCTCTTCTACCCGCCGGCCATCGCGCCGATGACCAGGAACGGCTCGGCGCCGGTTGCGACGGCCTCAGGCAGCGGGGCGTCAGGGGATTCGTTCGAAAGGTCCTGCTCGCAGGCGAAGAACCGCACGAGCGGGCGCCGTAATCTGGTGTCGCGGTCGCGGATCGTCCCCAGGAGCACGGGATAGCGGGCCTCCAGTGCGTCGAGGACCGAGCGCTGCGTGACCGGTGCGGGAACTTCGAGTTCGACCGCCTTGTCGACGCGAGCGAGGGTGCGCAAGTGTTGCGGGAGGACGACGCGGATCATGCCAGCGTCTGCACCTCGACCGAGAGCACCGGCGGCAGATCCCGGACGATCGGAGCCCAGTTGTCACCGGCGTCGGCGGAGGCGTAGACCTGCCCACCGGTTGTACCGAAGTACACGCCGCAGGAGTCGAGCGAGTCGACGGCCATCGCGTCGCGGAGGATGTTCACGTAGCGGTCCTTTTGCGGGAGGCCGTTGGTCAGCGCCTCCCACTCGTTTCCGCCGGTGCGGCTGCGGTAGATGCGCAGCTTTCCGTCCGGCGGGTAGTGGAACGAGTCGCTCGTGATCGGGACGACGTAGATCGTCTCCGGCTCGTGCGCGTGGACGTCGATCGGGAACCCGAAGTCGCTCGGTAGGTTGCCGCTGACCTCTGTCCACGACGCACCTGCGTCATCGCTGCGCATCACGTCCCAGTGCTTCTGCATGAAGAGCGTCTGCGGACGCGAGGGATGCATCGCGATGCGGTGAACGCAGTGGCCGACCTCGGCGTCGGAGTCGGG
>JANLRX010000008.1:0-1967 GCA_031362025.1 Chloroflexota bacterium | reverse complement strand
CCGATCAGCCCGCCCCAGTCCTGGCAGACAAGCGTCGCGTCACGCAGGTCGATCCCCTCGACGAACGCAGTCATCCAGTCCACATGACGCTGGTACGTGTACTCCGTGCGCGGCGTTGGCTTGTCCGATCGCCCGAAGCCGACCAGGTCCGGTGCAATCGCCCGGTAGCCGGCGGCCGTGAGCACCGGGATCATCTTCCTGTACAGGTAGCACCACGAAGGCTCGCCGTGCATCAGTAGGACCGGCGCGCCGTTTCGCGGGCCCTCATCCAGGTAATGGACGCGCAGAGTTTGTTTGGCAGAATCGCCGTTTCCCGTCGGAATCTCGACGTAGTGCGGCTCGAAGTTGTAGCCGGGCAGATTCTTGAACTGTTCGTCGGGCGTTCGCAAGACTTCCATCTATGCCTCCTTGTTAAGCAGGGCGCGGATGGTTCGCCCTATCACCTTCTTGGCGTCGTTTTCGGAAAGGGTGTGGTGTGCTCGCAGCGTCTCCCAGCAAGCCCAGGCGGTCGCTGCGTTCAGCGCCTGGAGCACCTCTCGGCGCTCGCTTGCCGGTAGGTCTCGCAGCTCCAGCGCGAAGACGTGCTCGTCCTCGTCGCGCTTCAGTTCGCGCGCCCACTTCAAGCGTCGCGCGATCTCCGCAGAAAACGGCTCGTGCAGCAGCGCCGCGCGGCGGACTGGTGTAATCCGTTCGAGCAAGCGGGCTCGGGCGTCAATGAACAATCGAAGCCGCTCCTCGAACGGTGCATCAGCCGGGATGCGTACGGCGAGCGCTTGTAGGCGCTCCACCTGGCGGTCCGCCGCCGCAGCGAACAGCGATTCGAGGTCGGCGAAATGCTGGAAGACCGATCGTAGGGACACTCCCGCGCGCTCGGACACCTGTTTGGCGGTCGGCCGCAGGTGCCCTTCGTCGATCAGCGCGAGGAACGACTCGACGACGGCATCTCGTGTGCGGGCAGAGCGTGCGGTGCGGCCGTCGGTGCGTATGCCCTTGGTCGCCGGGACAGTGGTCATGGCGGCAGAATACGCTTCTTGCACTGAGAATGCAATAACCTTACGAGATGATTTTCAAAATCAAGTGTTGACATGCCATCAGAACGCGCTACCATCCCGTGACACGGGAGGACTCCACATGACTACTAGCGAGACGGGCCAGGCGATCCGATGACGGCGCGGAAAATGGTGAATGCGTTCTACGACTATCATCGGTGGGCCAACGAACGCCTGCTTGATGCGGCCGCGAAGGTTGACGAGGCCGAGTTGCTGGGCGAGGCGGATATCCCCTTCGGGTGTGTTCAGGACAACATGCTGCACATTCTTGGCTCGCAGGTTAGTTGGATCATGCGGCTGACCGGCGCACCCCCTCAACTTGCCACGGTTGAGTCTGGCAAAGTCGTTCCGGCGCTCCGGCAGTCGTTCGCTTGGGCCCACGACACTTTCGCCGGCTACCTCGATTCGCTCAGCGATGACGATATTGAACGCGTGACGCCCTTCATTGAGTTTGGTGAGCGGGGCACCCACAACCTCGAACGGCCTCTGTGGGAGGTGCTCCTGAGCGTCGGATCGCACGGCATGACGCACCGCGCTGAGGTGGCGATCGTCATGACGCGCCTCGGCGCGAGCCCGGAGCAGATGGACTATTCGGAATTCGCGTGGCGGCACGATATGCGCGACGGCTCGTAGGCAGTCCGCGAAGGATTCGATTCCGGCGTACACTGGAATGGAGCGGGCAGGGTCCCGGCGCCGGTTCGCCGCCGATTTTGGAGGCTTACATGGCTAATTGGGAATACAAGATCGCTTACGTCGATTTCCGCGGGAGGATCTCTTCTGAGGGAGTCGAGTTTATACGTCAGCCCGGTGAACACCGGACGGCATTCGTGACCCGGTACTTGAACAGTCTGGGCGGCGAGGGCTGGGACGTAGCGGCGGTTCATCCGCTGCTGCGAATGGAGACGAGCTACTTCGTGC
>JANLRX010000392.1:0-2650 GCA_031362025.1 Chloroflexota bacterium | reverse complement strand
CTACCGCCTCGGGCTGGAGCACGCCAAGCGGTTGATGCTGACGGGGCAGTCGCTGACTGGACGCGAGGCGGAGCGCATCGGGCTGGTGTCAGCGGCGGTGCCCGCGGATAAGCTCGCGACGACCGTCAATGACATCGCGGCGAAGCTGGCGACGATTCCGACGAACCAGCTCGTGATGAGTAAGCTGCTGGTCAACCAGGCGTACGAGAACATGGGGCTGCGCACGACGCAGATGCTGGGAACGGTGTTCGACGGGATCGCCCGACACACGCCGGAGGGGATCGCCTGGCGGGACATGGCGATGCAGGAGGGCTTCCGGGAAGCAGTGCGGCGCCGTGACGGGCCGTGGGCGGATTACGGCGAACGCAAGTCAACCTGACGTCATTAGCGCACCAATACTCCTCCAATGCGGTTACAATCTAGCCGTTAACGGCTCTGTGCCGTCGCGAAGGGAGAGTGCCATGCGACTTCGAATCCTGTTCTCGATTCTCGCGCTGTTCAGCATCGCCATGATCGCCGTCGCCTGTGGGGACGACGACGACGACAATGACGACGGCGGAGCGACCACCGCGCCGGCGACGGCACGGCTGTCGACGTGACACTCCAAGAGTTTTCGGTCAGCGTCGACCCGGACTCTGGACCGGCCGGCGCGTTCACCTTCAACATCACGAACGACGGCCCGGATGACGTCCACGAGTTCGTCGTCTTCAAGACCGACCTGGCCGAAGGTGACCTTCCGACGGCCGAGGACGGCTCAGTGGACGAAGCAGGCGAAGGCGTCGAGCTGATCGATGAGGTCGAGGACGTGGCTGTCGACGCGAACGATTCATTGACCGTGGATCTTGAGGCCGGCAAGTACGTGTTCATCTGTAACATAGTCGAGGAAGAAGACGGCGAGCTCGAATCGCACTACCAGGAGGGTATGACGACCGCCTTTACCGTCGAGTAGCCGTCCGCTGTCCATATCGCCGTCGCTCGGGTCGCCTGATACAATTGGCCGCGTTAACTCCTGTCCTTTGAAAGGAGCTCCCGTGAGGTTCGTTCTCGTGCTGTCCGCCGCCCTGCTGCTCGTTCTATTCGCTGCTTGCGACGATGCGGCCAGTGATCCTGAAGTCGACGTCACTCTCGATGAGTGGTCTGTCGTCGTCGATCCCGAAACCGCCAACGACGGCGCGATCGAGTTCACGGTGGAGAACAAAGGGGAGCGCGAGCACGAGTTCGTCATTGTCCGCACTGACATTCCGGCGGCGGACCTGCCGACCAAGGATGACGGCTCGTTCGACGAGGACGCACCGGGAGTGGACGTGAAGGAAGAGGTCGAGGGTATAGACAACGGCGACAGGACAGGCCGCAGCTTCGAGCTGGACGCGGGCAAGTACGTATTCGTCTGCAACCGGGTGGAGGACATCGACAGCGTGGAGACCGCGCACTTTGCCGAGGGGATGGTCGCGGAGTTCGATGTAACCGAGGGGAACTAGCTTTCAGCTCTCAGCCGTCAGCTCTCAGCTAGATTGAGTCCCAGCCTACGGTCCAGATCTCGTGCTCGCCTGACAGGCCTTTTAGCGCGACGGTCCGGCTGTCACCCCAGGCCACATCGGATCCCGACAGGAGCGCCTTCAGCACGCCGGAGACCAGGATCTCGCCGCCCTGCGCCTGCGAGGCAACGCGCGCGGCCATGATCACGTTGCGGCCAAAGAAGTCTTCGCCTTCCTTGATCACTTCGCCGGCGTGGAGGCCCATGCGTACCATGACCCGCTCCCCTGCCCCCGCCCTGGACGCAGCGCTCGCTAAATCGACAAGTGGCTCTGAATTCGGTAGGCGCTGCGCCCCTACAAGGGTGTTGCGCTCGGCCAGCGCCTTCTGGATCGCCGCGGCGCAGGCGAGGGCTTTGCCGGCGGACTGGAAGGCGATCATGAACCCGTCGCCCTCGCTCTTCACTTCGAAGCCTTCGTGGGACTTCACCTGTTCACGGATGATGGCGTTGTGCTCGCGCAGGACGTCCATGAAGCGGGCGTCGCCGAGGCGGTCGGCCATCGCCGTGGAGCCTTCGATGTCGCTGAACATGATGGTGACGGTGCCGTCGGGAGCGACCTGCTTGCGGAGATCGGGGTGCTCGGACTGGACGGCCGTCGCGACGCGGTCGATCGAGGTGAAGATGTCGCTGGTGGAACTGATGCCTTGCGCGCCCATCTTTAGTGCGAGGCATTCGTCCATGACGCGGCGCATGCCGATTGGTTGTGCGGTATCGATTGTCTTCGCGAGCAGGCCGAGCGCCCTCTGCCGGTCTCCGGGCGCGTCGCGGGCAAGCAGCATCTTCGCGTACTCCTCCTGCGTCCTCAGGGTGGCTCGCACGGCACCCATCTTTGCGTCCATCGCCAGCGCCGCTTCGAACTCTCGCTCAGCGTCATCCCAATGCTCCATCTGCCCTTGCTGTTCGACGGTACGCGGCATCTGGATCGGGAAGTCCGAGGCGTCAACGACGCGCATCGCCTGCTGCGCGTAGGAACCGGTGCGGGTCCGTACCAGTTGATGGGTGAAGACTCGCGTCACGCCCTCGATCTTGAAGACGTAATCGACAAACTCCCATGAGGAGCGGATTGTATCCCGCATGTAGGCGAGATGCTCATTCTTCATCCGATCCGTCCATTTG
>JANLRX010000378.1:0-3855 GCA_031362025.1 Chloroflexota bacterium | reverse complement strand
GTTGTGGCAGTGCACCGAGATGACGGCCTTGTGAATGTTCGGCACGTTCTCCTGGATGTCGCGCAGCAGTTGGCCGAACTCCTCCGGGATCGTGTACCCGACCGTGTCCGGGATGTTCACGGTCGTCGCGCCGGCGTCGATCACCTCCGTGAGCATCTGGTACAGGTACGCCGGCACGGAGCGCGTCGCGTCCATCGGCGAGAACTCGACGTCCTCGCAGTACTTCTTCGCCCGCGCCACCATCTCACGCGCCATCTGCAGGACGTTGTCCTTGTCCTTCTCGAGCTGGTGCATGATGTGGATGTCCGAGCTCGAGAGGAAGACATGGATGCGGTGCCGTTCGGCGTGCTTCACGGCGTCCCAGCAGGCGTCCACGTCACCGGGGACGGCGCGTGCCAGGCCGGCGATGACGCTGCCCTTCACCTCTTTGGCGATCGTCGAGACAGACTCGAAGTCGCCGGGGGACGAGGCGGGGAACCCGGCCTCGATGATGTCCACCCGCATGCGCTCCAGCGCCCGGGCGATCTCCATCTTCTCTTCAACGTTCAGGGCGACGCCGGGCGACTGCTCGCCGTCCCGCAGCGTCGTATCGAAAATCAGTACCTTGTCTTCGTTTGCCATTGTCCTTCAACCTCCTCGGCGACCGCCGGCCGCCGTTACGTTAGCCGTATCGATGTGGGGCCCGGCCCTCTCACCCCCGCGCTGGCGGAGAGGAGGGCCCGCTAAGGTTGAGGCGCAATGTGCGGTACGTCATCGATTTAGAAGGACGGTCCCCGCGTCGTATCGTTACTCGAAGGCTCGTTTGTTGACGATGTATCGGCCAGCGGAGGCGTGTCCATGCTGCGTGGCGTGTCCAACGCTGGCGTTTCCGGCGGCCGCACGGTCTGGCCAAACGGGGAATCCGTGCGCGGCCGGTGCAGGTGCGACGGGTCGTCGTTCTGCGCGGGCGCTCCCGGCTTGTCGTACTTAAACGGGTCGTCCGCCGCCGTGTGCGACGGGTCAACCGCCGGCGTGCTGCTGTATGAAGGCTGTGTCTGCGCCGGTGCCGGGGCCATCGGAGCCGGTGCCGGCATCGGAGTGGGCGCCTGGTTCATCGAAGAAGCGACGGGTGTACTCGCGGGCCTGCTGGCCTGGATCGGCGCTTCCTTGCCCTTCTTCAGCCACGGCATCATCCCGCGCAGGTCCGCGCCAACGCGCTCGATCATGTGATCGGCGTTCTGCTTGCGGAGCGCCAGGAAGCTCGGACGGCCGGCCTGGTTCTCCAGCACCCATTCGCGGGCGAAGGCGCCGCTGCGGATGTTCTGAAGCACCGACTTCATGTTCTGGCGCACGTGGTCGTCGATGATCTTCGGGCCGCGCGTGTAGTCGCCGTACTCGGCCGTGTCGCTGATGGAGTAGCGCATGTAGGCCATGCCACCCTCGTGCATCATGTCGACGAGCAGCTTCAACTCGTGCATGCACTCAAAGTACGCGATCTCGGGCTGGTAGCCGGCCTGCACAAGCGTCTCGAAGGCGGTCTTCACTAGCGACGTTACGCCGCCACAGAGAACCACTTGCTCGCCGAAGAGGTCCGTCTCGGTCTCTTCCTCGAACGTGGTCTCGATGATGCCGGCGCGCGCACAACCGACGCCCTTGCCGTACGCGAGGGCCATCTGCAGGGCGTTCTCGGTGGCGTTCTGGTGCACGGCGATGATGCCGGGCGTGCCGTTGCCCTCGATGAACGTCTCGCGGACTTTGTGGCCGGGCGCCTTCGGGGCGATCATCGTCACGTCAACGTCGGTCGGTGGGACGATCTGGTTGAAGTGGATGTTGAACCCGTGCGCGAACATCAGCATCTTGCCCGCCGAGAGGCCCGGCTCGATGCTGTCGTAGTAGATCTCGCGCTGGATCTGGTCCGGCGCAAGGATCATGATGATGTCCGCCTCGCGCGCCACTTCTTCGGCCGTGCCGACGCGGAGGCCGGCCTGCTGCGCCTGCGACCATGACTTGGAGCCGGGGTAGAGGCCAACCATCACGTTGAGCCCGCTGTCCCGCAAGTTGAGGGCATGGGCGTGCCCCTGTGAACCGAAGCCGATGATGCCGATCGTCTTGCCCTGGATCAGGTCAAGGTCGGCATCTTTTTCGTAGTAGATCTTCGCCATTGGGTTACTCCTTCTGCTTACGTCAGAGTCTAGCGGGTGGAGATTAGAGTTGCGTTAGCACCTCCACCTACCAGGTGTGTACTCCGGGGGCGCGCTCGAACTGTTCATCTTCCGGTACCTGGTGGGACGTCTGGGGGCCGCGCAGCATCGCGACCTTCCCCGTCCGCACCAGTTCGATTATCTCGAAATCGCGCAGAAGCGCCACCAGCGAGTCAATCTTAACCTCTTCGCCGGTCGCTTCGAGGATCATCGAGTCCGGCGCCACGTCCAGGATGTCCACCTTGAACACCTCCGCGATGTCGATGATCTGGCTGCGTGTCTCCTTTGTCGCTTTCACTTTGATGATCGCCATCTCGCGCGCCACGATGTCCTCGTGGGAGACGTCGCGGATGTCCACGACGTCGATCAGCTTGTCGACCTGGCGGACGACCTGCTCGGCGTTGGCGTTAGCATCCACCACGAACGTCATCCGGGAGAGCCCGGCGACCTCCGAGTGGCCGACGGCCAGACTCTCGATGTTGAAGTTACGCTGGCGCCACTTCGACACCATGCGGTTGAGCACGCCGGGGCGGTCCTCGACGAGCGCGATGATCGTGTGTGGCCGGATCGGGCCGGCTCCATCTGTTGCCATTACGCGCCCACCTTCTCGGGAGTCCACTTCGGCATATCGATCGTCTCGTCTAGCGAAGCGCCGGGTGGCACCATCGGGTAGACGTTCTCGCCGTACTTCACCTGGAAGTCGATCAGCACCGGGCCCTTGTGCGCCATCGCCTTCAGGATCACGTCTTCGACCTGTTCCTTCTTCTCGGCGCGCAAGCCCATGACGCCGAACGCCTCCGCCAGCTTCACGAAGTCCGGGTTCTTCAGCGGCGTCGAGACGATGTTGTTCTTGTAGAACAGCTCCTGCCACTGGCGCACCATGCCGAGGTTGTTGTTGTTGATGATCGCGAACTTGATCGGCCACTCGTACTCAGCGATCGTGGCCAGCTCCTGCAGCGTCATCTGGAAGCCGCCGTCGCCGCAGATCGACCATACGGTGTCGTTCGGGGCCGCTGCCTGCGCGCCCATCGCCGCCGGAACCTCGAAGCCCATCGTGCCCAGGCCGCCGGAGGTGATGAAGCTGTTCGGCTTGTCGTACCAGAAGTGCTGCGCGGCCCACATCTGGTGCTGGCCGACGCCGGTGACCACGTAGCAGTCGCCCTTGGTCGCCCGGTAGATCGTGTCGATCACGTACTGCGGCAGCACCTCGTCCGTCTCCCGGATCGTGATCGAGGGGTGGTTCGCCCGCATGTCGTCGATCCACTGGCGCCACTCGCGGTTTTCCTTCGGCGCCGGCAGGATCTTGTTCAGTTCGGTCAGAGTCGCCTTGATGTCGCCTTGCAGCGTCGCCGAGGGGCGCACGTTCTTACCGATCTCCGCCGGGTCGATCTCCATGTGGATGACCTTGGCTTTCGGCGCGAAGTCCTTCAGGCGCCCCGTCACGCGGTCGTCGAACCGCATCCCGATCCCGATCAAGAGGTCCGTCTCGTTGATCGCGCGGTTGTTCCAGTACATGCCGTGCATCCCCGGCATCCCCATGTACAGCGGGTGCGTGCCGGGGAAGCCGCTGATGCCCAACAGCGTCGTGATCACCGGGATGTTCGTCTTCTCAGCGAACTCCAGCAGCTCGTCGTAGGCCTTGCTCAGGATGACGCCGTGCCCGGCGATGATCACC
>JANLRX010000353.1:0-4673 GCA_031362025.1 Chloroflexota bacterium | reverse complement strand
CGGTCGCGCAGCTCATGGAAAGCGCCGGCCTGGCGGTGGCGCAGGAAGCGTGGCTGATGCTCGGTGAGATCGCGGAGCGGCGGATTCTCGTGCTCTGCGGGCCGGGGAACAACGGCGGCGACGGGCTCGTCGCGGCGCGGCACCTGAAGGAGTGGGGCGCGGACGTCATCGTATACCTGCTGAAGGCTCGCGGCGAAGACGATCCTGTGTACATCGAGACGGTGCAGCGCGACGTGCCGATGATGGTTGAGGGCGAGACCGACACTCCGAAGCGCCTGAGCGATGCGCTCGGAGGTGCGGAGCTCATCATCGATGCGTTGCTCGGCACCGGGAGCGTGCGAGAGATCGAACCGCCGCTGGCGGACGTGCTGGACATGCTGCGTGAGGCCCGGGAACGGCGGTTGGCGCCGCGGTTGATCGCGGTCGACCTGCCGACTGGAGTCGATGCAGACAGCGGCATGGCCGACCCACACACCGTGGCCGCCGACGAGACGGTAGCGCTCGGGTTCTCGAAGGTTGGGTTGAACCTGCAGCCGGGATCGCAGTTCGCCGGGAAGGTGGAGGTGGTGGACATCGGGATCCCGCCGGCGCTGGCGGCGGAGGTGCCGATCGAGCTGCTGACCCGGCGCTGGGCGCAGGAGCACCTGCCGGATCGCCCGGCCGACGCCCATAAGGGCACGTTCGGGAGCGCGATGGTGGTGGCTGGGTCGCCGCGCTACACCGGCGCCGCGTACCTGGCGTGCATGGGCGCGATGCGGGTGGGCGCCGGGATTACCACGTTGGCCTGCGCGAAGTCGATCCACCCGATCCTCGCCGCGAAGCTCACCGAGGCCACGTTCGAGCCGCTGGACGACAGCGACGGCGAATTGTCGGCGCAGGAGGCTGGCGTGGTCGCTCGGGCGCTGGGGCGCGGGTACGAAGCGCTGCTGCTCGGGCCGGGCCTGTCGCAGAGCGGTTACGTGCAGGCCTTCGTGAAGGCGCTGCTTCCGATGCTGACGGACAAGCCAATGGGCGAGTCACACCGCGCACTAAGTGCTGTGATCATCGATGCCGACGGGCTGAACAACCTCGCGAAGATCGACGGGTGGCCGTCGCTGCTCCACGTGCCGGTGATTCTCACCCCGCACCCCGGCGAGTTCTCGCGGCTCACCGAGATACCGGTGGCGGACGTACAGGCGCAGCGGCTGGCGTTGGCCCGTAAGTATGCGGCGGAGTGGGGCGTGATCGTGCTGTTGAAGGGTGCACCGACGATCGTGGCGGCGCCGGATGGCCGCGTGCGGATCAACGCGTTCACGAACCCCGGGATGGCCACGGGCGGCACGGGCGACGTTCTGGGCGGCGCGATCGCTGGGTTCGTCGCGCAGGGCGTCGAGCCGTTCGACGCGGCGTGCCTCGGGCTGTACGTCAGCAGCTGGGCGGGGGAGATGGTTCGCCAGGACCTCGGCTCGGCCGGGATGCTGGCGGGCGACGTGATGCAGATGCTGCCGCGGGCGATCAAGGATCTGCGTGGGGAGGGTGCACGCGCACCACAAGGGCCGGTCGGTCGAGGCGATATCCTGTCGATGCTGACGGGCGGCGGGCAGGCCGGCCATGAGTAGTCTGTGGTGGATGAATGACGCGGCGCCTGGCGCAGTGGAACGCATGGTTCGCACGAGCCTACGGAAGCGCGACCCGATGAAACTCGCTGGAGAGTCCCCGCCCGGCGACCGTTACGATGCTGTTGTACCGGTGATTGCGGAGCGCTTACTTCGCGCTAACCGCAAGCCAACACCAGACGAAGCGGCGTTCATCGCGTTCGGCAGTCTGAAAGACACTTACGGGCGCCCATCGGTGTATGCGCCTGAGTTCTATCGTGCGGTCGGAGAGAGCATCAGCAAGGGCTGGGACGACTGTCGCCTGTTGATCGGCTGACGCTTACTCAAAAACGGTGCGGGGTTACCAACAAGCGAGTGACATGTTCACCTATCTGAACCGGCTGGCCGCACGCATAATCAAACGCAACATGGTGCTTGCGTCGCCCCCCATGACCGGTGTGACCGGGCGGCGCTGGCACTTGCGTGGGCGCTTCCCCGAGGGCGAGCTGTCGGCAGCGCCGTACCAGCCGCTCATCCGGCACCTACTGTGGCACCGCGGGATCCGCACGCTGGCGGACGCGGCGGCATTCATGGACTCCCGCGACCCACTCAATGACGCGACGCTGCTGCCGGACCTTGAGCTCGCGCTCGAGAGGCTTGAGCGCGCGATCACGACCGGAGAGCTGATCGCGGTCTACGGCGACTTCGACGTGGACGGCGTGACGTCCTCGGCGATCCTGATCGAGGCCCTGCGGGAACTTGGCGCGAAGGTCGTTTCGTACTTGCCGGACCGGTTCGGCGAGGGGTACGGGGTGCACAACAGCGCGATTCAACAACTGGCCGGGGACGGCGTCTCGCTGATCGTCACCGCCGACTGCGGGACAAGCTCACTCGGCGAGGTGGACGTCGCGCGCGGCCTCGGCGTGGATGTCGTGATCATCGACCACCACACCGTGCCGCCGGAGCTGCCGCACGCCGTGGCGATCATCAACCCGAAGCGCACGGACGGTCGCTACCCGGAGACCGAACTCGCGACGGGCGGCCTCGCGTTCCGAGTGATGGCGGCGCTGTACGAGCGCCTCGGCCGGGCGTGGGAACCGGGACGATACCTCGACCTCGTGGCGCTGAGCACGGTGTGCGACATGGCGCCGCTGACGGGCGAGAACCGCTGGCTCGTGCAAGAGGGCCTGCGAGCTCTCGGGCGAACAACACGGCCCGGTATCCGCGCACTGCTCGAAATTGCGGGCAACGATCCCGGGCGGGTGGACGCATCGTGTATCGGGTTCACGATCGGGCCGCGGCTGAACGCAGCGGGTCGGCTCGCGCACGCCCGGTTGGCGCTGGAACTGCTGATGGAAACGGACGAGGTGCGGGCCCGCGAACGGGCGATCGAACTCGGGGCACTGAACCTGCAACGGCAGCAGGCGACGCAGGACGCGATGGACCTCGCAAAGAGGCTTCTCGCGGAGGAACCGCCGGACCAGCCGCTGATCTTCATCGGGCACGAGGACATTCCGTCCGGCATCGTCGGGCTGGTTGCCGGGCGGCTGACGGAGGCGCACAACCGCCCCGCTGTTGTATACGAGCGTGGCGAGACGACAAGCCGGGCGAGCTGCCGCAGCATCCCGGAGTTCGACATAACGGGGGCGCTACGGACGGTTCCGGAGCTGATGGTGCGCTTCGGCGGGCACCGGGCGGCGGCCGGTTTCACGGTGGAGAACGACAAGCTGCCCGCGCTCAAGGAAGCGCTGCTCGCCCAGGCTTCGGACCAACTGGCGGCGGTGGACCTGACGCCGGTGACCGAGATCGACGCGATGGTGCCGCTCTCCCTGATGAAGGGGGAGATCATCCGCACGCTGGCACAGATGGCGCCGTTCGGGATTGGCAACCCGGAGCCGGTGTTCCTCAGCCGCGGCGTCGAGATCGCGGACGTGCGGACGATGGGTGGCGACGGCCAGCACCTGCGCCTCACCCTGCGCGATGGGCGGGCGTCGTGGCCGGCAGTAGCCTTCGGTTTCGGGGCGGAAGAGGTGGTGACGGGCCAGAAGCTGGACGTCGTATATACTTTCTCCGCCGACCGCGGTTCGGACGGCGCACTGGAGCTGCGCCTCACGGACTTTGCGCCGGCTGTCGGCTAGACACTAGCCGAGAGAGGAAGCGATGAGGTTCCTGATTCTCGTGTGCGTCGCCGCAGTTTCTCTTGTCGCGTGTAGAGACGCGGATGATGGGTTCAACTTTGTTATTCCGCCCGATGTGAACACGCCTGAAGATGCGATTTACTACGTTCAACTGCATTCAGCCCACGGCGTAGTGGCCATTCAGAATTCGGATGTTCAGATCATGGCGGGCGATGCCTCGGTTTGGCCGGGGGCTACAGGATCGGTCCTTGTTTCAGTTCAATCGAAGAACGTCGACGAGTCCATTCGACAGCAGCGGCACTGGGAACGCGAACTGCGGGAGCTTTTCAACCGGTGGGATATCTGCGACATCGACGTCGCCTGGACCTTCCAGCACTTTTCAAACCCAGGGTTGCCGGTCCGCGCCCAGTTTGGCTTCGAAAAGTGGTATAACACGCCCGGATGCGAAAGCAACTGAGGAGGATCCCGTGAGCACTTTCTACAATCGTCCCGGTGCGCTGATCCGTTCAATGAACGGGCTCTTCGGCTGGGTGGCCGCTCGCGGGTTCGGCCCGAAGAAGACCGTTGAGCTTGAGGTCAAAGGCCGGAAGACAGGCGAGCCGCGACGGGTGGCGGTGAATATCATCAGCGTGGATGGCCAGCGGTACCTCGTTGCGCCGCGCGGGAACACGGAGTGGGTGCGCAACGCGCGGGTGGCGGGCGAGGCCGTGATCCGTCGCCGCAAGCCGGAGACAGTAGGTCTGACAGAACTGCCGGAGGCCGAGCGCGCCCCGATCATCCAGGCCTACCTCAAGGAGAACGCGATCGTCACCAAGCGCGAGTTCGGCATCGACCCGAAGTCACCGATCGAAGAGTTCGAGAAGATCGCGGCGAAGCACCCGGTGTTTCGTGTGACGCCCAGGTCGGCGTAGCGAACGAGCAAAACAAAGCGTAGGGGCGACCGGCCGGTCGCCCCTACGCT
>JANLRX010000326.1:0-3149 GCA_031362025.1 Chloroflexota bacterium | reverse complement strand
GCTGGGCTGGCTGCGGCCCGCCTCATACTGATCGGCGGGCCAGAAGCGGCTGGAGTCCGGGGTCAGCGCTTCGTCGATGAGGATGACCTCGTCATCGAGCCAGCCGAACTCGAACTTCGTGTCGGCGATGATGATGCCGTGCTCGCGGGCGTAATCGCGGCCGAAGCGGTAGAGAGCGAGGCTGCGGACGCGGGCAGCGTTGGCCCCGCGCTCGCCTGCCAGGTCGACGACCTCTTTGTAGGTAATCGGCATGTCGTGGCCCTCGGCGGCCTTGGTGGTTGGCGTGAAGATCGGCTCGTGCAGCTCCTGGCTCTCGACGAGGCCGGCCGGGAGCTTCACGCCGCAGATATCGCCGGTCTTCTGGTAGTCGGACCAGCCGGAGCCGGTGATGTACCCGCGCACTACACACTCGACATCGATCCGCTCAGCCTTCCGCACGACCATGGCGCGACCGATCATCTCGCGCGGCAGCTCTACGGGGACTTCAGGGACGCGCGTGTCCTCAACCACCCGGATGAAATGGTTGGGCACGATGTCGCCCGTCTTCTCGAACCAGAACGCGGACATCTGGGTGAGCACTGCGCCCTTCCCCGGGATGCCGGTGGGCAGCACGACATCGAAGGCGGAGATGCGGTCCGTGGCGACGATCAGCAGCTTGTCGCCGAGGTCGTAGATGTCGCGGACTTTCCCGCGGGAAAGCAGAGGCAGGTCGAGGGTGGATTCGGTGAGTATCGCGGTCATGGTTCCCTTCCCGTCTAGTAGTAGGTTCTCATCGTAGTGGATTGCCCCGCGACGGGTCAGCCTCCGCGGCGCGGTCGAGGGCCAGGTTGGCGAGCTCGTCGGCGCGGGCGTTGCGGGCCCGGGGGACGTGGTCGAAGGTCACGGGGTTGAACTGGGTGAGGAGCTGAACGAGCCTCTGGTAGAAGGGAGCGAGGCGGGCGTTCCGCACTTTGTAGCGGCCCTGGAGCTGGCGGATGATCAGCTCGGAGTCCATCCGCAGGTCCAACCCCCCGCCGCCTAGTTCGAGGGCTGACTCGAGGCCGGCGATGGCGGCCTGGTACTCCGCTTCGTTGTTGGTGGCGCGGCCAATCGTGCGGGAGACGGAGGCGACTTCATTACCCTTCTCGTCGTAGACCACGGCGCCGATGGAGGCAGCGCCGGGATTGCCGCGGGAAGCCCCGTCAGCGAATACGGTCCACTTCGGCACGCTGCTCAGGCCTGGGGGACCAGTTCGACGGCGTCGTCCTTGATGTTGATCCGCTCCAGCCCCTGGCGCAGCTGCTCCTGCCGCTCTTCGAAGGCCAGATCATCCCACTCCTCGCGTAGCTTGCGGAGGGTCTTCTCGATGTAGCGGTGGCGCTCTTCCTCGGTCTCCTGGAGGTGGGCGACGCGAGCGGCTTCCGTGAGCTTGTCTTCGAGCTGCAACTGTTGCGTGGCGAGGGCCATTGCCGCGGTCTGGAGCTTCTCGGTATTGAGGGTGCCTCCGGCTGCGGAGTCGAGGTACTGTTCAAGGCGCTTGTCGAGGCGGCGGACGCGGTCGCGGAGACGGTTGATCCCGTTCTGGGGGACGCCGTTCGTGTGGCCGTTGCGGGCCACGACGAGGGTTGTGTCCATGAGGGCGTTCTTGATGCGCTCTTCCAGCTCTTCGGCGCGCTGGGTGTGGTAGTCGCAGAGGCTGCGGTTGGTGCGGGATTCGCACTGGTAGTAGCGGTACTGGGCGCTGCGGATGCTGCCGTCGCCGCGCTGCCATTTCTGCTTGCGGGTGACGCCGATCATCTTGTTCCCACAGTGGCCGCAGTAGAGCAGGCCGGAGAGCAGGAATGGCGAAACCTGGCGTGCGGAGCCGGATGGACGGCGTTCGTCGAGGCGCTCCTGCACGCGCTGGAAGTCGGGTTGCGAGATGAGCGGAGCGTGGCTTGCTGGGACGCGGACGCCGAAGCGGGAGTAGGTGCCAACGTAGGCGCGGTTGCGGAGAATGTCGCGGACTGTGACCATGCTCCAGAGGCCGTCGCGGCGGGTACGGAGGCCGTCTTCGTTGAGGCGGCGGGCGATGCGGCGGATGCCCAGGCCGTCCTTCAGGTAGAGGCGGAAGATGTAGCGTACGACGGAGCCTTCTTCGGCGACGATGATGAGGCGGCGCTGCGGGCCAACCCTGTATCCGTAGGGCGGCCGGCCGAGCGCTTCGCCCTTGACGGCTTTGCGGCGCATCGCGGCCTTCACGCGGTCGCCTACGCTGCCGTTCTCCTTGAGGGTGCTCCATGTCTCGACAACATCGGTCGCAACGTCGGTGCCGGGGTCGATGCGGGTGACGGAGATTCCGAGGCTGGCGAGCTGGAAGTAGCGCCGCATCGCCTCGACGGGGCTGTTGCCTAGGGTTACGAGATCGGGCAGGACGACGATGAGAAAGCCGCGGCCCTCTTGCTGGCGGATGAAGTCCACCATCTGGCGGAAACCGTGCTGCTCTTGGTCTGTCTTCGTATCGAGGAACGTCGCGGCGGCTTCAAATCCGTTGTGCTTACAGAAGTCGAGGAATGCCTCGCTTTGTTCGGCCAGCGTCCGGCTCTTGGCCTCCCGGAAGTATCCAACGGCGCGCATCACGTGTTCAGGAGAATTCTCTCGCAGCTTACACACTGGACGACGGTAACGCCGGAACGGGCGCGCTGGAGGATCGACATGGGGAGGGAGATGCGGCAGCCCTGGCACATTCCGCGCTCGATCTTGGCGACGGCCTGTCCACCGCGCCGCTGGCGGAGGAGGTCGTACAGGCTCACCATCCGGCGGTCGACATCGCTTGCCTGGGCGTCGCGAGCGGCCTTCAGCTTCGCGGCTTCGGGCTCAAGCCGGGCCTTCTCAGCCCGCAGCTGTTCGCATACTGCCTTCCACTCGGATTCGAGCGTGGCGCCGGTCACTTCGAGGTCGTGCAGGCCGGTCTCGGCAGCGTCCACCTGTTCGAGGATGGCGAGCAGTTCTTCCTCGCGCGTCTTGACCTGCTCGCGCATGGACTTGAGTTCCTTGTCGAGGTTCTGGAGCTCCTTCGGGTCTTTCACGGTTCCGGCGTAGAGCTTCTTCTCGACCTCGGCAGCCTTGCCCTTGATGTCGTCGACGGCAAGCTCGGCGTCCTTCTGCAGGACCTTGAGGGCGTGCACTTC
>JANLRX010000313.1:0-11145 GCA_031362025.1 Chloroflexota bacterium | reverse complement strand
CCCCGGGAGCCGGCGGGCCGGGGACGTGTGAGTACTCGGGGACGACGGAGGCTGTGATCAAGGGGAACATTAGCTCGGGCGGGGAGCGGATTTTTCACGTGCCGGGGCAGGAGAATTACGAGCCGACGCGGATCAATGAGGCGAATGGGGAGCGGTGGTTCTGTACGGAGGCGGAGGCGGTAGCGGCGGGGTGGAGGAAGGCTCGGCGATAGCTTTCGCTTTGGAGCATGGGAACAATGGAACAGGAGAACAGTTGGGCGTGATGAGGTCGGACGGTGCCGTAGCGGGCGGGGCTAAAGCGCCGCAGCTACAGAACGGCGGGGCGTTTGTGCTCCGGTCATCGATTCGCTCGGACAGGCGTCCGTTGGCCGGGCGTCTCCCTCCGCGGCGGGCAGGCACCATGAGCGGGTCGGGGCGTCTTGGGGGTGTGTATTAGGGTGCGCTGCGCTTCTTCGAAGACGCGGGGCGCGCCAGACGGGCGCGGGCGGACCTAAAGGTGCGCGGCTACGGTGGATACGCTTCGAGAGGCTCAGGATGAGGTGGTGCGCCGTACCGATAGGGGTGGTGGTGCGTTGTGGTGAGTGGGTGCGGCTGTGGGTGCTTTTGCAGGTATAGCGCGTACTCAGTTACAATGCCAACGACGTACGCCCCAGTCCGCCGCCGGTGGACTACGTTCGGGAGGCTTGGTTGCCCGTAAATCCGTTCAATGCCCTGTTAGGGATATTCTCGCACGACGTAGCAATAGATTTAGGGACCGCGAATACGCTGGTCATGGTCAGAGGCCGTGGAATCGTGATTGACGAGCCTTCTGTTGTTGCTATCGACCGCGTCAATAAGAAGATTTTGGCGATTGGCTCTGAGGCCAAGCGCATGGTTGGCCGTACGCCGTCGGACATTGTGGCGGTGCGGCCGCTGCGGGACGGCGTTATTTCCGACTTCTCGGTGACCGAGAAGATGCTCCAGTACTTCATTCGCTCGGTGCATGACCACTTTGGGTTTGGGCTGCCGCGGCCGCGGGTGTCGATCGGGATTCCGTCCGGGGTGACGGAGGTGGAGAAGCGGGCGGTTCATGATGCGGCGCTGAACGCCGGTGCGCGGGCGGCCTACCTGATCGAGGAGCCGATGGCGGCGGCGATCGGGGCCGGTCTGCCGGTGATGGAGCCGGGCGGGTGCATGATCGTGGACATTGGCGGGGGGACGACGGAGGTGGCGGTGATCTCGATGGGCGGGATCGTGGTCGCGACGTCGATCCGGACGGCCGGCGACGAGATGGACCAGGACATCATTTCGTACGCGCGACAGGTGCACAACATGCTGATCGGGGAGCGGACGGCGGAGGACATCAAGATCGAGGCGGGCTCGGCGTACGCGCTGGAGCGAGAGCTGACGATCGAGTTCCGGGGCCGGGACCTGGCGACGGGGCTGCCGAAGTCGGTGGAGGTGAGCAGCGTGGAGGTCCGAGACGCGCTGGCGGGTTCGATTAACGCGATCATCGATTCGGTGAGACAGACGATCGAGATTACGCCGCCGGAGCTGGTGTCAGATATCATGAGCACCGGAATTATCCTGGCCGGTGGCGGGGCGCTCGTACGAGGGCTGGACCGCCGATTGGCGCAGGAGACGCGGTTCCCGGTGTACGTGGCGGAGGAGCCCCTGACGTGCGTCGTCCGCGGCGCGGCGGAGGTGCTGGAAGAGGCGGCGACACTGCAGAAGCTGCAGGCACGCTTGAACACGAGAAAGGCGCCGCGTTAGCGAGCTGACACGGCACGGGCGGTGGAAGCCCGCCCAGCGAGACCCGATATAACGATGCGACTTTTATGGTGGTTGGCAACAGTTGTGGGGGTAGGGTTTGTCAGCATCGTGCTATCCGAGGCGGGGGCGATTGACCCGGCACGAAACCTGACACTTAGCGTCTCTGCTCCGGTGGAGGGCGTGTTCCACGATGCGGCGAGTCCCCTGGACGACATCTACGAAGGGATCGCGGACCGGGGAGACCTTGTGCGCGAGAACGAGGACCTGCAAGAGCAGGTCGAGGCGCTCCAGGCACAGCTTGCGACCCAGCAGAACCTCGAGCAGAGGTTAGCGGACCTGGAGGCGGCACTGGCGGTGAAGCAGAGCCGCCCTGATGACCAGTTGCTCGCGGCGAACGTGATTGCGGAGGAGCCTTCCAGCATCAAGCGGATGGTGGCGATCGACCGGGGGAGCGACGACGGGCTGGACGAGGGGATGGTGGTGCTATCGAAGAGCGGGACTCTGGTGGGCACCGTGGCGATAGTCTACGGGGACTACTCCTGGATACGATTGGTGACGGACCCGGAGAGCGCGGTCAACGCGCAGGTGAATGCGACGGCAGTGGCCGCGCCATCGACGACGCCCGGAGTTGAGACATCGCCGCCGGCGGCGCCGACTGCGGTGCGTGGTGTGGCGGAGGGAGACCTGCGCGAGAAGGTGATGCTGGACCTGCTTCCGCCGGATGTGACGATCGCCGAGGGGAGCCTCGTCGTGACATCGGGGTTGGGTGGGAACTACCCGCAGGGGATCTTGATTGGGAGCGTGGTGGACGTGGAGCAGCGGCCGCAGTCGCCGTTCAAGCGCGCGTCAGTGGAGCCGGCGACTGACCTCTCATCGCTCGAGACGGTGCTGGTGATCGTGAACTTCCGCCCGCACAGGCTGGTGACGCCGTGAAGTACGCTTTCGTATTCGTCGTGGCTTGGTTCCTCGCGGTGCTAAACGTGTCGGCGATGCCCTACCTGAAGGTGCTGGGGGTGACGCCGGACTTCGTGCTGATCTTTGCGGCGTGCTGGGCGGTAGTGCGGAGCGAGGACGAGGCGATCTACGTGGTGCCGATCGCGGCGATCATGCGTGATGTTATGTCGAGCGACCCGGTGGGGACTTCGCTGATCGCGTTTGCGCCGATCCTGTTCCTGGCGGTGATCGCGCGGATGCAGTTGCTGGACTCGGATTTCTTGCCGGCGCTGGGTACTGTGGCGATCGCGAGCTTCTCGTTTGAGATCATCCATGCGCTGATCTTGATGCTGACGGGCCAGGGCGTGGCGGTGGACTACCTAATATTCCGTATCGCCATACCTGCGGCGGTAGTCAACAGCATCTTCGCCCCGATAATCTATCTACCGGTACGCTGGCTGAGCCCCGACCAGGCCTCCGTGCTGCGTGGAACCGGCCGCCTGACATCGCCCCTTTGAGTCACGGAGCCCCGGATTTTCACTGATTTAGAAATAGGTTACGCCCCGCCCGCACTGACTTATGACATCGTTTGAAGGACGACGCCGCTGGCGTTCGAAGGACCCGAAGAAGGAGCGTCCGGCTGCCCGGCGGGTGATGACGATGGCCGCGCTGCTACGGGCGCTGGTGATCCTGATGTTCGGGGCGCTGATCGTGCAGTTGATCAACCTGCAGGTGATCAACGGCGAGGAGTACCAGGAGCGCGCAGAGATCAACGCCCTGCGGGAGGTCCCCATACCGGCTGCGCGTGGGCTGATTTACGACCGAAACGGGACTCCGGTGGTCGAGAACTCGGCGCGGTTCTCTGTTTCGATTACGCCGGGCGATCTGCCGGACCGCGGAGTGGCGGCGGTGTACCGGTCGATCTCGCAGGTGATTGGGATGCCGGAGGCGGAGATCGAGGCGAAGGTGGCGGAAGGGATCGAGTTGCAAGGGGAGTTCAGCCCGGCGGTGATCAAGACGGACCTGGACCGGGACACGGCGCTGGTGCTGATGGAGCTGGAGCCGCACACGCCCGGCATGCACGTGGCGGTGGCGCCAGCGCGACGGTACCTATCCGGCGACTTGCTTTCGCACATCCTGGGGTACGTAGGGCCGCTGAGCGCGGAGGAGTACACGGCGCTGGCGGAAGAAGGCTACCTGTACCAGGACTACATCGGAAAGACGGGTGTGGAGGGCACGTACGAAGAGGCGCTGCGGGGGAAGGCCGGCAAGAAGCTGATCGAGGTGGACGCGGCGGGCCGCGAGCTTAGCGTGATCTCGGAGCGGAAGCCGATTGACGGTACGAACGTGGTGCTTAGCATCGACCTGAACCTGCAACGCGCGATGACGGAGATCCTGCAGGAGTACGCGAGCAATTCGCTGAACGCGGCGGCGGTGATGATGGACGTGAAGACGGGCGAGGTGCTCGGCATGGTCTCGCTGCCAACGTTCGATAACAATGTGTTCTCGAGCAACCTATCTCAGGAGCAGCTGACGGCGCTGATCGAGGCGCCAGGCAAGCCGCTGGTGAACCACGCGATCGCGGAACGGTACCCGCCGGGGAGCACGTTCAAGACGATCGTGGGGTCGGGGGCGCTGGAGGAAGGGATCGCGTACCCGGGGACGACGATTACGAGCCGGGGGTATATCACGGTGGAGAACGAGTTCGACCCGAACGTGGTGTACGTGTACCCGGACTGGGCGCCGCTGGGAACGCTGGACTTCTACAGCGGGCTGGCGATGTCCTCGAACGTGTACTTCTACTACCTGGCGGGAGGATTTGCGGAAGAGGGCTTCCGGGGGCTGGGCGAGGAGCGGGTGGCGGAGTACGCGCGCGGCTTCGGGCTGGGCGCGACGACAGGGATCGACCTGCCGGGCGAGTCCGAGGGGCTGGTGCCGGACGCCGCGTGGAAGGAAGAGACGCTGAACGAGCCGTGGTCGCTGGGCGATACGTACAACTTTGGCATCGGGCAGGGGTACGTGGCGGCAACGCCGCTGCAGATGTTGACGGCGGCGACGGCGATCGCGAATGGCGGGCAGGTGCTACGGCCGCACGTGGTGAAGGAGTACGAGGACAGCCTGGGTAACGTGCTGGAGCCGATCGAGACGGACGTACGCTCGCAGGTGCCGGTTAGCGACGCGAACCTGGACATCGTGCGGGCGGGAATGCGGCAGTCGGTGACAAGCGGCGTGGCTCGCAACGCGGCCGTGGGTGGGGTGGCGATCGCGGGGAAGACTGGGACGGCGGAGTACGGCGAGATCGGTCCGGACGGGAAGTACCCGACGCATGGCTGGTTCATCGGCTTTGCACCGTACGACGACCCGCAGGTGGCGCTGGTTGTGTTCGTGGAGCGGGGCAGCGGCGGGAACGACGCATCGCCGGCGGCCTCGCGGATCTTTGACTATTACTTCAATGGAACGCCCACCTCCACGCCGGGAGACGAGCCCGAGGTGATAACCGGTGGTGAGGAACCCGAGCCGACGGAAGAGGCCGCGCCGCCGCTGGATGTGACGGGTAACGTGAACCCCGGCGACGCGGTGCCGGTCCCGACGGATGCGCCGGTGGAGCCGGTGCCGACGGAGGTGCCGGCGCCGATCGAGACGCCTGTACCGGAACCGCCAACCGAGCCGCCTCCACCCGTGGAGGATACACCGCCGCCTGCGGAGCTCCCTCAGGCGGCGGATATCAGCTTTAGACGCGCTCAGAGAGCGCTGGGAGCGCTCCTGTGATCGACGCGAGGGCGGTACGCCATTTCGACCCTCTGCTCGTGCTGCTGGCCGCTGCGCTGGTCGCGTTTGGCTCGCTGCTGATCTACAGCGCGTCGCTGAACGACTATCCGACGCTATCGGCGGGGCATCCGCTGGTGAAACAGCTGGTGTTCGCGTGCCTGGGTCTGGGGGCGCTGGTGGCGGTGTGCTGGTTCGACTACCGGATCTTCGGGCAGATGGCGCCGATGCTGTACATCGGGGCGGTGGTGATGCTAATCGCCGTGCTTTTTATCGGCGACTCGGCGTATGGGTCGACGCGATGGTTTACGTTCGCGGGGCAGCAGATCCAGGCGTCCGAGGTGGCGAAGATCCTGGTGATCATCTCTCTGGCGCGGTACCTGGCGGACCGCGAGCGGAAGATGGACGACCCGCGCGTGTTCGTGGTGTCGCTTTTTATGGCGGGTTTGCCGGCCGGGCTGGTGTTGATCGAGCCAGTCATGGGGACGGCGATGGTGTTCGGCGCGGTGTGGCTGGGAATGGTGGCGATGGCGGGCGCGAAGACACGGCACATCATGACGTTGATCGGGCTTTCGCTGGCATTACTGCCGTTCATGGCGCTGGCGATGTTGAACGATTACCAGCTCGACCGCTTCCGGCTGTGGATCGACCCGAACTCGGACCCGCTGGGTGGTGGGTTCAACATCCGGCAGGCGGAGATTGGGATCGGGTCTGGGGGGTTGTTCGGGAAGGGACTGACGGACGGCTCGCAGGTGCAACTGAATTTCCTGCAGACTTCGACAACGGACTACATCTTTAGTGTGCTGGGTGAGGAGCTAGGGTTGGTGGGGGCGCTGGTGCTGCTAGGGCTGTTTACGGCGCTTCTGTTCCGGGGGATCCGGGCGGCGACGCTATCGCAGGACCAGTTCGGGCGATTGGTGGCGACTGGGATCGTGATCATGATCCTGTTCCAGGTGTTCATCAACATTGCGGTGAACATCAGGTTGGTGCCGGTGACGGGGATTCCGCTGCCGTTCATCAGCCAGGGTGGGAGTTCGCTGGTGATGATGTTTGTGGCGCTGGGGTTGTTGGAGGGGATTTTGATGCGGCATAAGCGGTTGGAGTTTTAGGGTAAAGAGGGGTTAAGCATGAAGTAGCTGGCGGAGCTAAAGCGCCGCAGCTACATCACGAACGAGGCCTTGTGGTCCGCGTACTGATGTTGTGCTGCGCAGGATGACAGGTGGAGCTGAAGCTCTACGGCTACGAGTTCGCGGGGGCGTGGCGGCGTTCGGGATGTGAGGGGAGATCGGGGCGTTGTTGGGCGAGGCACGCGAGGTGGCATTGCGGATCGCCCCTAAGGGTGGGGGCGTATGACGATGGCGGGTGTGCTAGAAGGGGACGGCGGCGGATGGTTCGCCGAAGGGGATGGGCGGGGCGTAGTCCTTGAGTTTGTAGACGTCGGCGAAGTAGACGCGGCCCATGTAGTCGTAGCCCTCGGCGAGGAAGTCGCGGAGGATTTGCGGGTGGGCGGCGTCCCAGTCGTCGAAGAGGGGGGCCTGCGCGGAGTCGACGATGTAGACGGGCCTAGCTTCGTCGAGGCCGGCGATGATCTCGGCGAGGGCATTTTCGTCGTACTCGAGGACCCAGTCGTAGAAGTACGGGACGGCGGGCGCGCGGTCGGCGTAGAAGTAGAGTTGTGACTCGCGGCCGTAGTTGAAGATGGTGTCGTCGGGGTTGCTGCGGGCCTGGATGTAGTTGCCAAGGTTCTCGCTGGTGCGCTCCCATTCCTTTTGCTGGTAGACGCGTTCGGAGACTCGCTGTTCCGCTTCGAGGGGGGAGATGTAGAGGACGGCGGTGGTGCCGACGGAGACGACGATGAAGAACAGCGCCATCATCCAGGCGGGGCGGCTGAGGACGTGCTGGTTGCCGTTGACAAAGCGGTCGTAGATGACGACTCCGGTAAGGACAGCGAGCGATGGCATGAGCTGGAGGAAGTAGTGCGGGAAGAAGCGGCCGCCTGAGGCGACGCCGATGGCAGACGCGACGGCCCAGAGGATGAGCACGTAGTCCGTGACGGCGGCCCGCCTGCGCCAGATGACGACGAGCCCGGCGATGGAGCCGGCGATGAACGGCGCGGCGATGGCGGAGAAGAAGAGCATGCCGTAGCCAAGGTTGGCGAAGCGCTGGGCCCACGAGAGGAAGTTTACATAGACCCAGTTGTAGGAGAGGTTGGCGTAGAGGAAGTCGTCCAACGAGCCGGTGAGGGCGAAGGGGAGGGCGACGATCGAGAGGCTGATGAGGGCGCCGGTGAACATCCAGAAGGTGGGCGCGATTGCCTGCCAGCTGTTCTCGGCGGTACGCCGGTGCCAGATGAGAGCGACGAGGGCGAGCGCGAGGAGGTTCCACATGGCGACCTGCTTGGTCATCATGGCGAGGCCGACGAGGAGGCCGGCGACGAAGAACCACTTGAGCTTCTCTTCTTTCATTCCGTGGGTGAAAGCGAGCAGGGAGCCGACGAGCGGCAGCAGCATGTACGCCTCGGTGTTGGCGTGGAGGGCGACCCAGGGAAGGCCGGTGGAGATGGCGAAGAGGATGGCTGCGGCGTAGGCAGCGCCCTGCGGGAGGGCGATCCGGGCCTGGTGGTAGAGGAGGACCGCGGTCACGCCGAGGCAGGCGGCGGCGACGATGCGGGGAGCGTAGACGCTTTCGCCGAAGAGGGAGAAGCTGATCGCGTACCAGACGAAGACGAGCGGCGGCTTGTTGTCGAAGAGGTCGCGGTAGGGCATGTCGCCGCGGAGGATGCCCTGGGCGATGGTGGCGTAGACGCCCTCGTCGCGCTCGAAGGGGGTGCCGCTGAAGGGCAAATAGAGGAGTACAGGAATCGCCGCCAGGACCAGCAGGAAGATCAGTTCGGCGGTGGGCCACCTGCCGGAGAAGAGGGGACGAGGGAGTCTCGCGGCTACGGCTCTGACGTTTTCAGTCATAAGTTGGTGGGTGATAGCTGGCACAATGCACTCAGTTTAGCAGACGTATCGGCCAAAGGAATGGTTCCGTGGGGGAAGGTTTTTGAAATGTTTATGGTGATAAGCGGATGTTCTGATTGGGATCGGAGAGTTGCCCCATTCCCCGCCCCGTTTGACAGAGCTGAAGCTCTGTCCGTACGTGTTGGGGTCAGTGGTTGAGGGCGAGGCGGACGGCGTCGCGGAGACCGGCGGCGGGGAGCAGTTCGATGCCGGTTTGGGGGCGCTGGCGGGTGAGGGTGGACTCGGGGAGGACACAGCGCTTGAAGCCGAGGCGCTCCGCTTCGAGAAGGCGGCGCTCGAGGTGGGCGACGGAGCGCAGCTCGCCGGAGAGGCCGACTTCACCGATGGCGACGAGGTCCGGCGGGAAGGCTTTGTCCTTGAACGAGGAGACGATGGCGAGGGCGAGGCCGAGGTCAGCGGCGGGTTCGCCGATACGGAGGCCTCCGATGACGTTGGCGATAACGTCCTGCTGGGCGAGCTGCACCATATTCAGGCGGCGGCTGAGGACGGCGGTGACGAGGAGCAGGCGGTTTATGTCGAGTCCGTTGGCGGTGCGGCGGGGGGCGGGGGTGACACTGGGGCTGGTGAGCGCCTGCACCTCGATAAGGACAGGGCGGCTGCCTTCAAGCGTGGGGACGATGGCGGAGCCGATGGCGTCGGCCGGACGCTCGGCGATGAAGGCTTCGGAGGGATTCTCGACGCCGCGGAGGCCGTCGCCGGCCATCTCGAAGACGCCGACTTCGTCGACGGAACCGAAGCGGTTCTTGACGCCGCGCAGGAGGCGATAAGCGCTGTAGCGGTCGCCTTCAAGGTAGAGGACGACGTCGACGATGTGTTCGAGCATGCGGGGGCCAGCGATATCGCCGTCCTTGGTGACGTGGCCGATGAGGAATACGGGCACGGAGGACTGCTTGGCCCAACGCATGAGGAGGAGAGTGGATTCGCGAAGCTGGGCGAGGGAGCCGGGGCCGCTGCGTCCGCCCTCCAGCTCTTCGCAATAGACGGTCTGGATGGAGTCGACGATGACGAGGGCGGGGTTCTGGGCGGCGGCCTGTTCCAGCGCGCGCTCAAGGGCGGTCTCGCCGATGACGTAGAGGCCTTCGCCGGTGAGGCCGAGGCGCTCGGCGCGGAGTTTAACCTGGGAGGGCGACTCTTCGCCGGCGAGATAGACGACTGGCCGCTTTGGCGAGGCGATTGAGCCGGCGGCCTGGAGGATGAGGGTGGACTTGCCGATGCCGGGGTCGCCGCCGAGGAGGACGAGCGAACCGGGGACGAGCCCGCCACCGAGTACGCGGTCGAGTTCCCCGATGCCGAGGGGAAGGCGGGGTGTGTTCTCGATGTGAAGTTCGGCGAGCTGGACGGGCGCTTCGGCGGTGGCGGTGAGGCCAGGCGGCGCGGCGGCCTTCGGTTCGCGCCATTCGACGGAGGAGTTCCAGGCGTCGCAGCCGGGGCAACGGTCGACCCACTTGGCGGTCTCGTGGCCGCATTCCTTGCAAGCGAAGACGCTGCGCTCGCGGTGGCCGACCTTGCGGGTGATGGTCATCTGCTTCGCATTGTGGCGGGGAAGCGATGCAACCTGCGATAGGGGAATGGCACTCAGATGTGGGTAACGTGGGCGGCTATCGGGGCTCGGGCGGGCCTCCGGACTGGGGAAGGGCGGCGGGGAGGTAGGGGCCGGGGCCGCTGTAGGGGCGTGCCGGATCGGAGGCGGAGCCACCCTTGGAGAAGAAGCATTCGCCCGTGAGGGTGACGCTGGACTGGTTGTTGGTCAGGTCCGGGTCCTCCGCAGGCGGCAGGGTGTAGACGACGTTTCGGAACTCGATCTCGACGGGACCGGGGTTGAGGCAGGTGACGGTGAGGTAGCGATCGTAGACGGAGCCGCCGGAGTTCGGAGACTGGAGGGCGCCCTGGCCCATCTTGCGGACCTCGACGCAGTCGGTGTCGTATCCGTCAGATGCCTGGTCGTTGTCGTTGTCGAGGCCGTCGAGGCAGGTGTCGGTCTGCTGACCGTTGTTGGCTTCGCCGCAGGGGATGTTTTCGTCGTCGGGAGTGAGGCACTGAGACTGGCTGATCCAACGTATGAAGACGTCGCCCTGGGTAACGACGGTCTCGAATGTCACAAGCGCCTGCGACTCCTCCGGACCGTTGTTGTGGGCGTAGAAGTCTTCACGGATGAGGGTTGGGTTTTGACTGAGATTAACGGTGCCCTCAGCGTCAACCGAGCCGTTCGCGTTGGCCTGGTAGGGGCCAAGGGTCTCGAAGCCGCTTTCGTCGGCCTCCCACTCGGCCTGCGGGCCAGCTTCTTCGACGCTGTCACCGAGGTCCGGGCAATCGTTGTTTCCCTCGTCGAGGTCGGCGTACCAGAGGAGGAGGGTTAGGGCGTCGATTTCGTCGATGTCATCGTCGCAGTCCTCGTCACCCCAGGTCTGTTCGCCGTAGGAGGCGAGGGTGATGGGGTCGCCGAGCTGGGGACAGGCAGAGCCAGCGGGAGAGCCTTCCGGGGAGACGTCAGCGAGGCGGTACATGACCGCGTTGAAGTTCTCGATGGACATGGGGTCGGGGGTACAGAGCCAGTTGCCCCACGCGAGCTGGACGTCGGAGGCGGCGACGTTCTCCCTGGGACTCGGGGGCATGGCGATGAAGGACGTGGCGGCGAGAACCGCCGTACAGGTCAGGAGCCAGGTTAGAACGC
>JANLRX010000287.1:0-6710 GCA_031362025.1 Chloroflexota bacterium | reverse complement strand
GACGACTATGTGACGAAGCCGTTCAGCATGAAGGAGCTTGTGGCCCGGGTGCGCGCGAGGCTGCGGCGGCCGGAGACTGAAGCCGCCGGCCAACTGCTGAGCGCCGGCTCGCTGAAGGTGGACCTGACCCGCCGCGAGGTGACACGCGACGGCAAGATCATCCCGCTGAAGCCCAAGGAGTTCGAGCTGCTGGTGTTCATGATGCGCAACCGCGGGCGCGTGCTGAGCCGCAACCAGCTCTTGCAGTCAGTCTGGCACTACGACGGGTTCGACCAGACGCGGACCGTGGACGTCCACATCGGGCGGCTGCGGGACAAGCTGGAATCGGATCAGGATTCGACCGTCTGGATCCTGACGGTGCGCGGTGCGGGATACCGCTTCTCCGGATAACCGCCGTAACCGAACTGGCCGACCCGCGTTAGAAACACGCAACCTGGCCCGAGCGCTGCTTGGGCCCCAGAACGTCTTTATAGACAATGCCTGTCTCCTTTCCGGGGCGTTCTGGTGCTCAGACAGGGCTTGGCCGCTAGAGGATATCGGGGGTCGCCGGCAGCGCAGCGCCCGGCGGGACCGGCGCCGTCCGGGTTCGGCGGACCGGGGAGAACGACAGCCAAAGCGCCGCCAGAAGTACGCCCGAGCCGGCAGCAACGAGCGCTACCCGCTCGCCCGCCAGTTCGCCGAGGACGCCGCCGATCAGCGCGCCGGCAAGCATCGCCCCAAGGCCGAGGAACCGGATCCCGGCGTTGACGCGGCCCATGACGTGCTCCGGCGTGATGCTCTGACGCAGGCTCACCTGGTTGATCTCGTACACCGTGAAGGCGCCGTCGCCGAACATCTGCTGGCCGATCAGCAGCCCGAGCGCGAGAATGGACGCATCGCGTGCGGCGGGGACGAAGAACATCGAGACACCCATCGCCGCCACGCCCAGCACCATCGCCGGGCCGATGCCGAGACGCACGCCTGCACGTCCCGCGAACACAGCGCCGACGAGCGAGCTGATCCCACCCACGGCGAACGTCAGGCCCAGAACCCCCGGTTCGAAGCCGAGGTCCTTCGTCACGTAAACGAGGAAGACGGCGCCGAACATGCGAAACGAGAAGTCGATGATCATGCCAGTCCCGGCGATCGCCCGCAGGATGGGGTCGTGCCAGATGTGCCGCGCGCCCTCGGCGATCTCGTGGCGCATGCCCACGCGATCCTTGACCGCAACGGGCGGCGGTTCCGGCGTCTTGATCGTGCCGACGAAAAGTGCGGAGACAAGGAACGACACCGCGTCGATGAGTACGGTGGCTGGCCCTGAGAGCAGCTGCACCATCCAGCCCGCCGCGCTGAACCCTCCGACCTCCGCGATCGCGGAACTTGCCGCGAGCTTCGAGTTGCCGTCGAGGATTTGGTTCTTGCCGACAAGCGTTGGGAGGTACGTGAGATACGCCACGTCGAAGAAGATCGTCAGCGTGCCCACGCCCAACCCGACGACGAACAGGTGCCCGAACGTCAGCGCATCCAGGGCGTAGGCGAACGGGATCGTTGCCAGCAAGATCGCCCGGCCGATGTCCGCGGCGATCATGATCGGCCGGCGTCTCAGCCGGTCCACCCAGACACCGGCGATCAGCCCGAGAAGCAACCCCGGCAGCACATCCGTCGCTGAGAGCAGAGCGACCTCAAGGGGCCCGGCGTCCAGCACCAGGATCGCCGTGAACGGCAGCGCCGTCCGGCCCATGAGGGACCCGAAGATCGAAATGCTCTCGCCGGCCCAGAGCTTGAGGAAGTCATTGTTGGCCCACAGGCCTCGGCGGTTCATAGTGTCATTTCGAAGCGGAGCGGAGAAACCTGGTCCCTCGATGTGTGACCACATCGCGAGGCGAGATCCCTCCGCTCCGCTTCGCTACGGTCGGGATGACATGCGTATTGGTTTGGCACTTAGCCCTGGCGCTTCAGCTTGCCGGTCTTCTTGGCCCAGCGTTCGGCAACGGCGAAGACACCGATGCTCGCGGGCATCAGGAACGCGCCGAAGCCGGCCAGCAACGCGAGCGTATCCCAGCGGTCCGCAATGCTGTCGCCGTCGATGAGCGCGCCACGGATGCCGTCGAGGATGTACGTCGCAGGTGAGCCGTAGGAGAACAGCTGCAGCCAGCCCGGCAGCACGTCGACGCTGTAGTACACGCCCGAGATCAGCAGCACAGCGGCCTGCACCATGAACGACATCTGCGTGCCACGCTCCGGGTAGAGCAGCGGCAGGACGCCTGCGAGGATACCGAGACCGGCGATGCTGAAGCTGCCGACAGCGATCACCGCCGCGGCCGTCGCCCAGTCCGCTTGCCCGAAGTCCACCGTGAAGAACGGCATCGCGAAGGCGAGGATCAGCAGCGTGCGGACGAGCGCGTGCAGAATCCCGAACGCCGCCATGCCGACGAGGTGGATCCAGCGTGGCACCGGCGCCATCAGGGTGTGTTCGATCGTCCCTTCCCAGCGCTCCCACGTGACGACCAACGAGATGTCGTCGAGCACCGCCGACAGGTACGCCCAGACGAGCGTGCCCAGCAGCAGGAACAGGATGAGGTCGCTCACCTCGGCTGCTGTGGCGATGCCGGAGCGCTCAGCCTCCTTGGCGATGAAGGTGATCGCCAGTGTGTTGACGACGCCGTAGACCAGCCAGACGAGCTCCCACGCCCAGTAGCGTTTCCAGAGGTTTGTCTGCCGCTCCACGAACGCCCAGGCCAGTGTGATTGGCCCTGACGCCCGCGGAGCAGAGATGCGATTCGGGATTGTTGTCATGAGACCATCGCCTCCACCATTGGTTCGTCCTCGGCGATGTCCTTGCCGGTCAGCGCCATGAAGACGTCTTCCATGCTTACCGATTCCGCCGGGCGGCCATCCGCGACGCGTTGCTTCAGCTCCTCCGACGTGCCTTCCGCGACCATCCTCCCGCCCGCGATGAAGGAGATGCGGTCGCAGAGAGCCTCTGCCTCCTCCATGTCGTGCGTGGTCAGCAGGATCGTCGCGCCGTGCTCCTGCTGCACCTCCCGGATGAAGCGCTGGACGTCCCGCTTGGACCTAGGGTCGAGGCCGGTCGTCGGCTCGTCCAACAGCATCAGGATCGGCGACGTGAGGAACGACCTCGCGACCGCGATCTTCTGCTGTTGGCCCCGCGACAGGTGCGACATCGGCTCGTTCGCCTTGTCGACCTCGAAGCCGAGCCTCTCCAGGATCACCGGCACCTCCCGGTAGATCTCGTCGTGGCCGAGCCCGTAAACCCTCCCGAAGAAGAGCAGGTTCTCCATCGCCGACATGTTCCGGAAGAACGATGGGTCCGGCGACACGCGGTTGATCAGCGCGCGCACCGCCGCCGCCTCCGTGACGACGTCGTGGCCGAAGACCTCGCAGCGGCCGCTGTCCGGCAGTAGCAGCGTGCTGAAGATGCGGATCAGCGTGGACTTGCCGGAGCCGTTCGCCCCGATGAGCCCGAAGATCTCGCCACGCCGCACCTCGAACGAGACGTCGTGCAGCACCTGCACCGGGCCGCCGTCTGTGCCTCCGAACCACGGCAGGATGCGCCGGGGATCAAAGCCACCGCCGAAGTACTTGTTTATGTTTGTCACTCGTAATGCCGTGTCGTACATCTCACCCCTCGATTCGTTCTCGCTCACTCGTTCTTGCGTTTGCAGATTGCTCATCGCGCACCCCTTTCGTCCTGCCTTCAGTGTCTCCGCCTCGTTGACCGCCGCTTGTCAGTGGCCGCGGCCCGGACAACAAAAAACCCACCAAGCGGCTGCTGTTGGTGGGTGGACTGAGTGCTCTGGGAGCTAGCCTAAATCAGTGAAACAGTCCTCCCGCGCTGGACGCACTCGTCCGGCCCACGCGCACGCCACAAACGGGCGCGATCGTGCGCTCCCGCTGGCTGGCGTAGTTAGTGATGCCGTTACTCATCTGGTCATAATCTCCTGTCTGTGTGTATAACGCTCAGAGACTCGCGGATGTTAACCCGATCCGCGAGAAAGTGTCAAGAATTGGGGTCAGCAAGAGTTTCCGGGGGCATCAGGGGCGACGAATGTACTGTTACGAATACGGTCAAGAATTTAGCGAACAAGCGTGTTAATATAGATACCAGCAACCGGGGGATCTCTGTGGAGCGACTCTGAACCCGCTTCATGGGAGCCTCCGGTTCGTTGCGTAACTCGACGCACATTTAACCCATCTCTACACTGGAAGTACCCCTATATGACTCTTCGTAACGATATTCGGAACGTGGCCATCATCGCGCATGTGGACCACGGTAAAACCACGCTCGTGGACGCCATGCTCTGGCAGTCCGGCGCATTTGGCGAGCACCAGGCGCACGTCGACCGCGTCATGGACTCCAACGACCTCGAACGCGAGAAGGGCATCACAATCCTCGCCAAGAACACGGCGGTGGACTACAAAGGCACCAAGATCAACATCATCGACACGCCCGGCCACGCCGACTTCGGCGGAGAGGTCGAGCGCGGCCTGATGATGGTGGACGGCGTCCTCCTCCTCGTCGACGCGAGCGAAGGCCCGCTACCCCAGACGCGGTTCGTGCTGCGCAAGACGCTGGAGCTGAAGCTGCCGGTGATCCTGGTGATCAACAAGATCGACCGCCCGGACGCCCGCGTGAAGGAAGTCATCGACGAGGTGTACGAGCTGTTCCTCGACCTCGATGCGACCGAGCACCAGATCGAATTCCCGATCGTCTACACCAACGCCCGAACGGGCACCGCGACTCTCGACCTCAACCAGCCGGGCGAGAACCTGCAAGCGCTGTTCGAGACACTGCTGACGGCCATCCCGGCGCCCTCGTACGAGGAAGGGCACCCGCTTCAGGCGCAGGTCACGAACCTCGACGCCTCGACTTATGTGGGCCGGATCGCGATCTGCCGGGTGTGGAACGGGACGATCCGCCGCGGCCAGCAGGTGGCCTGGTGCCGGACAGACGGCACGATCTCCAACCTGAAGGTTACGGAGCTGTACATCACGGAAGCGCTCGAGCGCGTGCCGGCGGAGGAAGCGAACCCTGGCGAGATCATCGCGATCGCTGGCATTCCGGAGATCACGATCGGCGAGACGCTGAGCGACCCGAACGACCCGCGGCCGCTGCCCGTGATCATGATCGACGAGCCGAGCCTGTCGATGACGATCGGCATCAACACCTCGCCGCTGGCCGGCACCGAAGGCACGAAACTGACGGCCCGTCTGCTGAAGAGCCGCCTCGACCAGGAGATCCTCGGCAACGTCTCGATTCGCGTGAACGAGATCGACCGGGCCGACGCCTGGGAGATCCAGGGCCGCGGCGAGCTACAACTGGCTGTGCTGGTCGAGACGATGCGCCGCGAAGGCTTCGAGATGACCGTCGGCAAGCCGCAGGTCGTCACGAAGGTCATCGACGGCAAGGTCCATGAGCCGGTGGAACGCCTCGCGCTCGACATCCCGGAGGATTACCTGGGCGTCGTCACGCAGCTGCTGGCGCTCCGCAAGGGCCGGATGGAGCAGATGGTGAACCACGGCACAGGCTGGGTCCGCCAGGAGTACGTCGTCCCGGCACGAGCCCTGATCGGGTTCCACACGGAGTTCCTGACGGAGACGCGCGGTACCGGCATCCTGCACCACGTCTTCGATGGCTATGAGCCGTGGTACGGCGAGTTGCGGACGCGCCCGACCGGCTCGCTGGTGGCGGATCGCCGCGGCCAGACCCGCGGTTACGCGCTGCTGAGCTTGCAGGAGCGGAGCACGCTCTTTATCGGGCCGGGAGTGGAAGTGTACGAAGGGATGATTGTGGGCGAGAACCCACGCGCCGAGGACATGGACGTGAACCCGACGAAAGAGAAGCAGCAGACGAACATGCGCTCCGCCACGCAGGACCGGACGTACGTCATCATCCCGCCGCGGAACCTGTCGCTCGAGCAGTCGCTAGAGTTCGTGCGCGAGGACGAGTGCCTGGAAGTGACGCCAAAGAGCATCCGCATGCGCAAGGTGATGCTGACGGCGCACGAGCGGTCGAAGAACCGCAAGCACTCCGCGATGGCCCCCGCTACTCGATAACGACGCAGGCAAAGTCCTGCTCGACCTGTGCAGTAAAAGTCGGGGTGGTCGCTTGCCTCCGTGAGGCACGACACGCTCGCTTCCTCCACAACGCAGTCGTACGTGGGTGACGTCGCGTCCTCCACCGGCACGCACTGCGATACGCCCGAGCCGTTGTTGCACTGGTAGTCCGTCCCGCCGCCGACCGCGCCGCAGAACGCCCACGCCTGCTGATAGACGTAGCAGTCGCGATCCGGCATCTGCGGTGAGATGGACTCGCAGATGAAGCTGTTCTGGCTGCCCGGGAAGTCACAAACGTAGTCGACGCCGGTCTCCGTCGTACAGCGCGCAGCGCCATTGAGCGCGGGCGCAAACGTCACTTCGTACGAGGCTATGGCCAGGAAGCAGAGTGTTAGTTCGCCTGGCTGCCGGGTGGCCGCCGGCGTGGCTGTTATAGCTGGTGTGGCGGTTGCGGTCGGCGTGACGGACGGTTCAGCCGTCGGAACAGGCGTTGGCGTTTCGGCGGCGCCGATCGGTGTGCAGCCTTCCGGCAAGCCGCTCGGGAGGTCTCCGAGGTACTTGAAAAGCGCCAGCGCATCGAACTCATCGATGAGCCCGGTGCAGTCCACCCCTTGAGCGCCCAGGCACGGCGTGTTGGCCGAGAAGTCTGCCGC